>RFTM01000242.1 GCA_009923475.1 Gammaproteobacteria bacterium
GATGGGGGCGGGCACGGGCAGGTCCAGCGCATGAAGCCGGACATTGAGCAGGAACTCGCTGATCGGCCGCGACGCGAGCTCGCCGGTGTAGAGGAAACGCCAAGGGCTCATATAGCATCACTGACGCGCCGGAAACCTCGCGCCGGATGCCGGGACCGATCACCCGCCACTCTGACATCCCGACTTCGCCTCCTGCCCGCCCATGCCGCCGAACCCGCCGCCCGAGACCGTCTGCCTGCTGCGCCTGTCGGCCATCGGCGACACCTGCCACGTGGTGCCGCTGCTGCGCACGCTGCAGCGGGCTTGGCCGCGGACGCGCTTCAGTTGGCTCATCGGCCGGGCCGAGGCACGCCTGATGGCGCCGCTCCTGCCCGAGGTCGAGTTTATCACCGTCGACAAGCGCGCCGGCCTCGCCGGCCTGCGGGCGCTGCGGCGCGGCTTCGCCGGCCGCCGCTTCGACCTGCTGCTGCACCTGCAGCTGTCGCTGCGCGCGAGCGCCGTGGCGGCGGCGGTGCCGGCGCGGCGCAAGGTCGGCTTCGACCGCGCACGCGCCCGCGAACTGCAGTGGCTCTTCACGGACACGAAGATCGCGCCGCGGCAGCGCGAGCATGTGCTCGACAGTTTCCACGGCTTCGCCGAGGCCTGCGGCGTCACCGAGCGCGTGCTCGCCTGGGACCTGCCCCTGCCCGCCGACGCGCAGGCCTACGCCGCGGCGCTCGTCCCCGAGGGCCGCCGCACGCTCGTCATCAGCCCCTGTTCCAGCCACACGCTGCGCAACTGGCTGCCCGAGCGCTACGCCGCGGTGGCCGCGCATGCCGTCCGGCGGCACGGGCTGCAGGTGATCCTCGCCGGCGGCCCCGGCCCCGTCGAGCGGGCCATGGCGGATGCCATCGTCGCCGCCTGCCTCGAGCCGCTGGTCGACCAGGTCGGCAAGGACACGCTGCCGCAGATGCTGGCCCTGCTCGCCCGCTCCACCGCGCTGCTCGCCCCCGACACCGGCCCCGCCCACATGGCGACCATGGTCGGCACGCCGGTGGTGGGGCTCTACGCCTGCACCAACCCGGCCCGCAGCGGTCCCTATCTCTCGCGGGAGTGGTGCGTCGATGCCTTCGCGCGCGCCGCGGCGCAGTTCCGCCGCAGCACGCCCGACAAGCTCTCCTGGGCCACCAAGATCGAGGAGCCCGGGGTGATGGCCCTCATCGGCGTCGAGGAGGTCTGCAACCGCCTCGACGCCCTGCTAGCATCGCGGCCATGAAAGACATCCTCGTGCCCATCTCGCCCGGCGAGCTGCTCGACAAGATCACCATCCTGCGCATCAAGTCGGCGCGCATGACCGACGAGGCCAAGCTGCGCAACGTGCGCACCGAGCTCGAGGCCCTCGAGCAGACCTGGCGCGACAGCGGCGCCGCGATCCCGGAGGTCGCCGCCGACGAGGCCGCGCTGCAGCGGGTCAACGAGGAGCTGTGGGACATCGAGGACCGCATCCGCGACAAGGAACGCGCCAAGGAATTCGACGCCGTGTTCATCGAGCTCGCGCGGGCGGTGTACGTGACGAACGACGAGCGCGCCCGCTTCAAGAAGAACATCAATGTGGCGCTCGGTTCGCGCCTCGTCGAAGAGAAGTCCTACCAGCCGTACCGCTGACGGCGCCGGCCGGCGCCTGCCGGCTCAGCTCTCAACGGCGCAGC
Organism: Gammaproteobacteria bacterium; assembly: GCA_009923475.1. Taxonomy (GTDB): domain Bacteria; phylum Pseudomonadota; class Gammaproteobacteria; order Steroidobacterales; family Steroidobacteraceae; genus UBA964. The sequence continues at coordinate 1,689 of RFTM01000242.1, forward strand.
GTGTACTCGGCCCCGCAGTAGGGGCACTTCGCCTCGCCGGTATCCTCGATGGGCAGGTAGACGCGCGGGTGCGAGTTCCAGAGGTGCATCTGCGGCATCGGGCAGGAGAGCGGAAGGTCTTCCGCGGTGACCTGATAGCGGTTCTGGGCGTTGGGTTGCAGCAGCGTCTTCTCGGCCATGGACCGGATTATACGCCGTCGCCGGCGGCCTCCGGGAAGGCCGCGTCCCACACCGCCGCCACCGCCGCGCGCTCGGCGCGGAACTCGCTGCCCTCGATCACTGCACCCTTCCCGTCCAGCGAACGATGGTGCAGGCAGGCCCGATAGGTCCGGTAGGCATTCGTCAGGATGTCCACGGTCGCCTGGGGACGCAGGTCCGCCGACGCGACCGACTCGAGCTGGCGGATGGTGTCGGAGAACATCGCCACCGCCGGGTGGCGCCCCGCCTCGCGCAGCGCCCAGTACTGCGCGAGGAACTCGATGTCGGCGATGCCGCCGCGCCCCTGCTTGAGGTCGAAGCCCGCGGCGCCAGAGCGGTCGAGCTCGCGCCGCATGCGCGAGCGCATCGAGCGCACCTCGTCCTGCAGCGTGTCGCGCCGTACATGGCCCGTCAGCAGCTCGAGGCGCAGCGCCTCGAAGGCCGCGCACAGCACCGGCGCGCCCGCCACCGCGCGCGCATGCAGCAACGCCTGGTGCTCCCAGGTCCAGGCCTCGCCGCGCTGGTAGTCGCCGAAGGCGCCGATGCCGGTGATCAGCATCCCGCCCTTGCCGCTCGGCCGCAGCCGCGTGTCGACCTCGTAGAGCCGCCCGGCGCGCGAATGCACGGTGAGGATATGGACGATGCGCTGCGCGAGGCGCACGAAGAACATCTGGTTGTCGAGCGGCCGCTCGCCGCGCGTCTCCTGCACCGGGCCGCGCGAGTCGTGCAGGAACACGAGGTCGAGGTCGGAGCCGTAGCCGAGCTCGATGCCGCCGAGCTTCCCGTAGCCGATGGCGCAGACCTCGACATCCTGCGGCACGCCGTCCTCGGTCTCGCGCCAGGTCGGCACGCCGAACTGCGCGGTCATCTGCGCCCAGGCCTGGCGCAGCGCCTGCCCGACCACGAGCTCGGCGATGTCGGTGAGCCGGTCCGAGACGCGCATCAGCGGCAGCCGGCCCGTGAGATCGGCGATCGCGACGCGGAACACCGCCGCGTTCTTGAACTGCGCCAAGGCTTCGACCGACTGCTCGGGATCGTCCGGCGACACCCGCGCGAGGCGGTCCTCGAGGTCCGCGGCGAGCTCGGCGCGGCCCGGGGGCTCGGTCAACGCGCGTTCGTCCAGCAGTTCGTCGAGCAACAGCGGGTGCGCCGCGAGCTGCGCGACCAGGAAATCGCCGCCGCGGCAGACCGCGACGAAACGCGACCGCGCCGCGGGATTTTCATTGAGCAGCGCGAAATAGGACGAGCGCCCGCCGATGGCCTCGATGACGCGCAGCATGCGCCGCGCCATCGTCAGCGCGTCGTCGTCGGGACCCAAGGCCGCGAGCAGCGAGGGCAGCAGCGTCTGCAGGCGGCGCAGCCCAGTGGCGTCGAGCCGGCGCGGCAAGGGTCCGTCGCGGAAGTCGAGCAGCAGCCGCGCGAGCTCGCCCGCGGAGCCGGCATCGCCCGCGGTGCCGCCGCCCGCCGCGAGCCGCCCCGCCAGCAGGTCGCGCAGCCCCTCAAGGTCCAGCGAGTCGTCCCAGAGGGCGGCCAACGCCGCCGCATCACCGGCGGCGCTGCGGGCGGCCGGGTCCGTTCCGCGTGCTGGTATCGCCTCGCCTGCAGCGTCTCCGG
>RFTM01000243.1 GCA_009923475.1 Gammaproteobacteria bacterium
TTTACGACCTGTCGGCGGGGCAGCGCGCGCGATTCGATCCACCTCGCGTGGCGGTGCGGTTGCGTCTCGACGGAAGCGAACGACGTGGGGCGGTGGCGTTGCTCGGCACCGATCGGACGACGGACGTCACGGCCGGGGATATCCGCTTGGGGCGGTCACCCCGGTCCGGAGCGACCGATCTGTTCGCCGATGCGGTCGCCTCGACGGTCTTCGAGCGTCCCGATCGGCGTCGCGATGGCGCTGTCGAGTCGCCGAGCCTTTACTCGCCCTACTGGCGGTCGACGCTGGTGGCTTCGCAAGCATCCGAGCGCATCATGGGCGCCGCGCTCGACCAGACGCCCGTGTGGCTCGCTGCGGTGCCGCGATGAGGTCGCGCGGACAAGCCTTGGTCGAGGCGCTCGTCGCGTCGCTGCTGCTCGTGCCGTTCTTTTTGGCGGTGGTGCAGTTGGCGCTGACACAGTCCACGGAGCAGGCTGCACTCGAGGCGGCGCGCACTGCCGCCTTCGCCGCCCATCTCGGCCTTGATCAGGCGCAAGGCCCGTTGCCACCGCAACGCGTCCGTGAGCTCTTCTTCCCTGGATCCGATCGGCCGTCTGAAGTCGCCGTGATCCTTGCGTCGCAGGCCTCCGCCGCGGAGCAGGCCGAGTCGGTCGCCATGACGATCATCGCCCCCGCGCGTCTCGTCGGTGCCGGTGATCTCGACTTCCCGCGGTCCCGCGCGTTCGAGGGTCGCGCCGGATCGGAAGTCGCGCCGATGTCCGGTCCGCTGGATCCCTCGGCGACAGGGCGTCGGCTTTCGGCGCGGCTTCCGATGATGTCCGGCGACTGGGATGCGGACGGCGCCGCTGCGGTCTGGCAGCGCACTGCGGCACTGTCTTCGGCGGGACGCATCGCGGCGTGGCGATCGGTCCTGTCGCCGGTCGCGGCACCGCTGCGGTTGTTCGAACCGGCGGCGGAGAGGCTCTGTCTCGGTCGGATCGACCCCGACATCGTGCCCGCGGACCGGCTCAGAGGCGTGGCACGGGCGACTGACTTGCGGACAGAGCCATGTTGAGCCGTCGGCGTATCCATGCCCTGCAGTCGGTGGCCCTGGTCGCCGCTTCAGGGTCGTCGTCACCGTCGACCGCGACCGGTGCCTGGCGGGCCGAAGAGATCCGTGTGGACGGTGTTCCGCTCAGCATCCGCAGCGTCGAACTCGAGGTCGCTCGCCCGCGCATCGCGGCGGGCTTGCTGGCCCGATGGGAGGCTCCCGGGCCTGCCGCGCCGATCGTCACCGCGGGCGAGGGGCGCACGGTCATCGGACGGCAGCGCGGCGCGCTGCATGAGGCCGTCTCGCTCACGGATGCCGGCGCCGGGCGCACCCGTGTGGTCGTGACGGTGCGCGATCTTCGCATCCCCGTCGCGCCGCCGGCGCGTCCGCCCGCGGGTCTGCCGGGCGGAATGCGGATGCTGCGTGTGGTGGAGCATCACGGTCGCGGTGTCGCATCGCGCACCTTCAGCTTCGATCTGCGAGGTCCACCGGCGCGGGCGCTGCAGGGCTGGCGGCGGTCCATGGGGCTCTCGGGTTGGAAGCTGCGGGTCACGACGCCCGTCGCGGGCGATCGCCATGTCGCGCTGCTTTGGGCGGTGCGGGGCAACGAGCGCCTCGAGGCGGTCTTCAGCCGCACCCCGGAGGGGACGCGAGTCGTGATGCAGGTCGCCCCCGATGGACGTTGAACCGATGCGGCAACGTGGTCAGGCCAGCGTCGAGTTCGTGTTGGTCGCGAGCAGCGTCGTCGCCGCGCTCTGCCTGCCGTGGGCCGGTGGTCTCTCTCCGGCGGCATGGTTGCTCGGGGTCTTTGTGGATGCGGCGGCGGCGATGCCGATGTGGTTGGCCGCGCTCTGAACGACGGGAGGAATGGAAGATGTGGCGTAGATTCATGGGGTCCACAGCGGGCTGGTGGCTGTTGCCGCTCACGCTGGCTTGCGGCGTGGCGGCCTTCTTCGGTTCACAGCGCTACCTGGCCGAGCGCGCCGCCGCCGTGGAGCGGCGATGGGAGGAGCGCTATCGCCCCGTCACCGTGCTCGTCGCTTCTCGGGACCTCCCCGCGGGCAAGGTGCTCCGGGAGAGCGACCTCGCGCGACGGGAGATGCCCACCGCTTTCGTGCCCGGCGGCGCGATGAAGCCCGACGCGATCTCCAAGGCCGTAGGCCAGCAACTGGTGTTCGCGCTGCGGCGGGGCGACGCTTTGGTCGGGTCGCATCTCGCCGGCCGCGACGGTCCGACGCTTGCCGCGCGCCTCCAGCGCGGGACGCGCGCCGTGACCGTTCCCGTCGACGAGGTGAGCTCGCAGGCCGGGCTCGTCCGGCCCGGGGATCGCATCGACCTGATGCTCGCCGAGGAACGCACGGAAGCCGGCGGTCGGTGCGTGCTGGTGCGACCGTTGCTCGAGGCGGTGTCGGTGCTCGCCACCGGGCAGACACAACGTCCGTTGCCCGGGTCGGCGGCGGCCCTCGCGGCAGACCTCGGCGACGGCGACCTGTCGCCCGAGTACTCGACCATCACCCTCGACGTGACGCCCGAACAGGCGCAGTCGCTCGCCGTCGGCCTTCGCATCGGCGAACTGGTCCCGCTGTTGCGACCGGAAGGCGAGGTGGGAGCGCAGCGTTCCACGACCCTGGTCCGAGGTGGGCGCAGCGCCTGCAACTCCGCCACCGGCATCTCGGCGGAGCGCTCTGCGGTCTCGGGCGCCGGACCGCGACGGGCCGACGGGAGCCTTGAACTGCTTGTAGGCGGCACCGATGCGCCCTCGCGTTCACGACACTGGTATCCACGGGATTAAGGAGAGGTTTCCATGAGCAAGGTGTTCAGGCTCGTATCCGCGATGTTCCTCCTCTCTGCGCTGTCACGCGGCGATGCGCTCGCGCAGCCATCCGGCTTGCCGCAGGAGCTGCGCTTGTTCGTCGGCGACAGCCGGGTGCTCGATGCGAGGACGGACCGTGTCGCCGTCGGCAACGGCAAGGTGGTGTCCGTGTCGCCCGTGGGCGGCTCTCAGTTGGTGCTGATCGGGCACTCGCCCGGAGACACCGTGGTGCAGCTCTGGCTGCGAGGAGGCGGCTTGCACCGCATCGCCGTGCATGTCGCACCCAACGACCTTGAGGCGACGCGCAGCGCGGTCGAGGGCCTGCTGCAGGGCATAGAGGGCGTTCGCGCCGTCGTGCGAGGCGGCCGCGTCGTCCTGGAAGGTGATGCCGCCGACACGCGGGCACGTGAACGGGCCGCGGCCATCGCGGCGCTCTATCCGGGTTCGGTGCTCGATTTCGTCGCCAAGCCCGGTTGGGAAGTGATGGTGCACGTCGATGTGCGCATCGTCGAGTTCCGTCGGGGCGGGCTGCGCGAGCTCGGCATCCGTTGGCGTGACGAGATCGACGGTCCTAGCGCCGGCGTGATCGCGGACTTCCTGGCCAACGACCGGTTCCGGGTGACGCCGCCCGACAGCC
>RFTM01000244.1 GCA_009923475.1 Gammaproteobacteria bacterium
GGCCGAGAGGATGACGTCGTCTTCGGCCATGACGAGCTCGGCGTACTTCTTCGCGAGGTCTTCGACCATCTGCGACGAGACGTGCGCGGCGCCATTCGTCGACTTGATGGCAGCGGTGACCTGGAGCTGCGCGTCCTCCCACTCGACGAGCTCGTTGATGCCCTGCTTGATGTTGTACGCGAGGAAGGCCGCGGCGACGCCGGCGACCTCCGCAGCCTCGCCGAAGCGCCCCATCGGCACCTGCGCGGCGATCTTCTTGCCCCACTCGGCGTAAGGGCCGGCGAAGCCGGCCGCCGTCGCGGGCGTGTTGATGACGCCGGGCGCGATGGCGTTGACGCGCACGTTGGCGCGCGCGGCCTCGACCGCGGCGCACTTGGTGAAGTGGATGAGCGCGGCCTTGGCGGCGCCGTAGGCCGACATCATGCCGAGCCCGAGCAGGCCGTTGATCGAGGAGATGTTGATGATCGAGCCGCGCTGCGCGGGCAGCATCACCTTGAAGGCCTCGCGCGTGGCGACGAAGGCGGAGTTGACGTTGACGTCGAAATCCTTGCGGAAGGTCTCGGGCGTCATGTCGACGATGGCGGAGTAGGTGACCGACGGCGCGTTGTTGACGAGCACGTCGAGACGGCCGTGGGCGGCCGCCGTGGACGAGACGAAGTCGGCGAGCGCGGCGTGGTCGGCGACGTCGAGCACGCGCAGGCTCACGGAGCCGCCGGCGCCGCGGATGGCGTCCGCAGCCGCGGCGAGCGGTTCGGCGCGCCGGGCGCAGATCGCGACGTGCGCGCCCTCGGCGGCGAGACGTGCGGCGATGGCGGCGCCGATGCCTTGGCTCGCGCCCGTGACGAGCGCGACCCTGCCTTCGAGACGACGAGTCATATATGTGTCCCCCGACCCGCTGTAGCGGGTTTTCAAATGCGTATAAGTACGGCCTTCACTTTACGCATTCTAATGGTCAATCGCGCCCCTGACCGTCGAAACCGTTGTTTTCGGGGTCGCAACTGCTACTATCGCTACATTCCACAATAACGGTGGCCGGGGTGTCAACGGAAGCTCAGTTCGAGTTGGCGGACGCGCAGGTCCGGGGCCACCGCTGCCGGGTGTTCGCCCGCGCGCCCCGCACCCTGCCCGGCCTGCTGAAGCTCGTTCCCTGGACCTCCGACGCCACCTGCCTCGTCTATGGCGGGACGCGCTACACCTATCCCCAGGTCTCGGCCGAGGTCGACCGCCTCGCACGCAGCCTGCGCGACAGCTACGGGGTCGGCCCGGGCAGCCGGGTGGGGCTCGCCCTGCGCAACCAGCCGGAGTGGGTGTTCGGCTTCCTCGCGCTCGCCCGCCTCGGCGCCATCCCCGTGGTGCTCAACAGCCGGGCCGCGGGCGACGAGCTCGCGGTCGCGCGGGACAGCATCGGCACCTCGTTGATGCTGGTCGACAGCCGTTGCGGGCGGGAGCTCGCGGCGCACCCGGGCGCTTGCCCGACCGTGGTCTTCGAGGACGCGGCGCTCGAGGGCGCCGACCGGGAGCGCGAGCAGGCGGGCATCGCCGCGGCCGTCGCCGCCGGCGCGCGCCGCCGGCAGGACCTGCCCGAGGGCGGCGGTCCGCTGGCGGACCCCGAGCTCGACCCGCTCGATCCCGCGACCATCCTCTTCACCTCCGGCACCACCGGCCGCGCGAAGGGCGCGGTGCTGAGCCACTGGGGCACCACCAATTCGGTGTGGACCAACCTCTACGCCGGCTACCGCATCGCCTCCGACATGGCGGCGCGCTACGGCATCCCGCTCGCGCAGTTGGCGGCGATGTCGCCGCAGACCTGCATCCTGCTGATGTTCCCCTTCTTCCACACCAGCGGCCTGCACACCGGGCTGCTCGGGACGCTGGCGCGCGGCGGCAAGGTCGTGCTGATGCGCCGTTGGGATCCGGCGGCCGCGCTCGCGCTCATCGAGACAGAGAAGGTCACGCAGTTCCCCTGCGTGCCGACCATGATGTGGGACCTGCTGCGCCTGCCCGACATCGGCAGCCGCGACCTCAAGAGCCTCACCAGCGTCTCGACCGGCGGCCAGGCGCTGCAGGCGGGGCTGCTCGAGGCCATGACCCGCGCCTTCCCGCGCGCCGTGCCCGGCACCGGTTTCGGCATGACCGAGACCACGGGCGCGGTGGCGATGTCGGTGGGCGAGGAGTACCTCTCGCGACCGGGCACTGCAGGCCGCGTGCTCGCCACCACCGAGGTCAAGGTGGTGCGCGAGGACGGCTCGATCGCGCCCGCCGGGGAGCCGGGCGAGATCTGCATGCGCAGCGTCTCGAACATGCTCGGTTACTGGGGCGACGAGGACGAGACCGCGCGCGCCTTCGATGCCGAGGGCTACATGCGCTCGGGCGACATCGGCCATGTCGACGCCGAGGGCTTCCTGTACATCGTCGACCGCAAGAAGGACATGGTCATCTCGGCCGGCGAGAACATCTATTGCGCCGAGGTCGAGCGGGTGCTGCTCGCGCATCCCGGCCTCGCCGAGGGCACCGCGTTCGGCGTGCCCGACGAGCGGCTCGGCGAACGGCTGGTGGCCATCGTCGTGCCGCATGCCTCGGCGGGCGAGGTCACGCCCGAGGCCGTGCAGCGCCATGTCGGTGCGCACCTCGCGGCCTACAAGGTGCCGACCGAGGTCATCGTCCGGACGACGCCGCTGCCGCGCAACCACCTCGACAAGGTCGACAAGGTGGCGCTGCGGCGGGGGCATGCCGCGCGCTGAGCGCGGTCCCGGCAATCGAACGAAGGGAGACTGCGATGGGATATCCGGCCGACGCCAAAGTATTCGACCTGATGCTGGGCATCCCGGTCAGCTCGACCAACACCGAGTGGTACGCGCCGTACCTGCCCCTGCTGCTCGACCGCGAGAGCCGCGAGGCCTTCAAGATGCCGGCGCAGTACATGTTCAAGGACATCCCGACGCTGCCGGCCGACGCCGACTACGTCGACTACACCGTGCAGCAGATGGACCGCTACGGCATCGTGCGCGCGCTGGTCGGGTACTGGGAGTCCTCGCCCGGCGTGAAGCGCGCGCGGGAGGCCTATCCGGACCGCTTCCTCTTCGATTACCACGTGAACCCGAACCGCGGGATGGACGAGGTCCACGAGCTGCGCCGCCTGAAGGCCGCGGGCCTGGTCCACGCGGCGAGCTTCTTCCCCTGCGGCAACAACCCGCAGGTGCCGATCAACGACAAGAAGGTCTACCCGATCTACGCCGCCTGCTCCGACCTCGGCCTGCCGATCTTCGTGAACGTGGGCGTGCCCGGGCCGCGGCTGCCGATGGCGCCGCAGCACTGCGAGCTGGTCGACGAGGTCTGCTGGTACTTCCCCGAGCTCAAGTTCGTGATGCGCCACGGCGCGGAGCCCTGGGAGGACCTCGCGGTCAAGCTGATGTTGAAGTGGCCCAACCTCTTCTATTCGACCAGCGCCTTCGCGCCCAA
>RFTM01000245.1 GCA_009923475.1 Gammaproteobacteria bacterium
CCGAGTAGTACCCGCCCGAGCCCGTCGCGCTGCCGAAGCCCCCGGCGAAGACGCCGAACAACGCGAGCAGCAGCGCGAAGACGAGCGAGCCCGTGAACACGAGGCCCATCACGCCCATGGAACCGCCGCTCGACAACGCCTGCGCGGCGCGTCCCTTGAGGGCGCTGAACACCAGCCCCATGAGCAGCGCCAAAGAGAGCACGGCGAGCACGACCGGACCGCCGCCTTCCCGGCCGCCACGATCGCTCCAGCGCGGATCGGGCGGCGGCAAGGGCTCGCCGTCGATCACGCCGATCATGCGGTCGACGCCGGCCTCGATGCCGGCCCCGAACTCGCCGGCGCGGAACGCGGGCTTCAGCGTCTCGTCGATGATGCGGTTGCTGACGAGGTCGGTGAGCGCGCCCTCGAGACCGCGGCCGACCTCGATGCGCATGCGGCGGTCGCCGCGGGCGACGATGAGGATCGCGCCGTCGTCCACCTTCTTGCGGCCGACCTTCCAGGCGTCGGCGACGCGGATCGAGTACTGCTCGATCTCTTCGGGCTGGGTGGAGTCGACGAGCAGCACCGCGAGCTGCGAGCCCTTGCGGTCCTCGAGCGCCTTGAGCTTGCCTTCGAGGCGCGCCTTCTCGTCGGGCTGCAGCATCCCGATGGTGTCGACCACCCGCGCCGAGTAGGCCGGGACAGGCTGCAGGCCCGCCTGCTGCGCCGATGCCGACCCGAAGGCCAGCACGGCGAGCAGGGCGAAGGACAGCCGGGCGAGCCCGGCCGGGCGTCGCATCGTCGCGCGCTCAGCGCGCCGGCGCGGGCGCCGGCGCGTTGAAGTCGACGGTGGGCGCGCGGGAGACCGCAGCCTCGTTCTCGACCGTGAAGTTCGGCTTGACGTGGTGGCCGAAGACCATCGCGGTGAGGTTGGACGGGAACTTGCGCACCGTGCCGTTGTACTCCTGCACCGTCTGGATGTAGCGGTTGCGGGCCACGGTGATGCGGTTCTCGGTGCCCTCCAGCTGCGCCTGCAGGTCGCGGAAGTTCTGGTCGGACTTCAGCTGCGGATAGTTCTCGGTGACCATCAGCAGGCTCTTGAGCGCCGAGGACAGGTCGCCCTGCGCGGCCTGGAACTTCTTGACGGCCTCGGGATCGTTGAGCATCTCGGGCGAGAGCTGGATGGAGGTCGCGCGGGCGCGCGCCTCGGTGACGCCCACCAGCACCTTCTCTTCCTGGGCGGCGTAGCCCTTGACCGTGTTGACGAGGTTCGGGATGAGGTCGGCCCGACGCTGGTACTGGTTGACGACCTCGGACCAGGCCGCCTTGGTGGCCTCGTCCTGCGTCTGCAGGGTGTTGTAGCCGCAGCCGCCCAGCATCAACGCGGCGGCCAGGACCAAACTCGCACGGATCGAACGCATATCGCCTCCTCGGAAGTCAGCTTTCGCCGGGGTGCCCCGTCACCAGATTTTGACCCTTTCCGCCTCGGGGCGGTAGAGCTTGTCCCCGGGTTGGACACCGAAGGCCTCATAAAATTCCGTCATGTTGGCGACCACCCCGTTGCAGCGGTACTCGCTGGGGCTGTGCGAGTCGGTGATGAGCCGCGCGCGCAGCTCGTCGTCGCGGTACTTGCGGCGCCAGACCTGCGCCCAACCGAGGAAGAAGCGCTGCGGCCCGGTGAAGCCGTCGATCATCGGCGCCGGTTTGCCGCCGAGCGAGATCTGGTAGGCGCGGTAGGCGACCGCGAGCCCCGACAGGTCACCGATGTTCTCGCCGAGCGTCAGTTGGCCGTTCACCGCACGGTCGTCGATCGGCCTGAACTGTCCGTATTGCGCCGCCAGCTTGCCGGCGCGCTCGCGGAAACGGACGTTGTCATCGAAGGTCCACCAGTCGCGCAGGTTCCCTTCGCCGTCGAACTGCCGGCCGGAGTCGTCGAACCCGTGGCTGATCTCGTGGCCGATCACGCCGCCGATGCCGCCGTAGTTGACCGCGTCGTCGGCGAGCGGATCGAAGAACGGCGGCTGGAGGATGGCGGCCGGGAACACGATCTCGTTCATCGGCGGGCTGTAGTAGGCGTTGACCGTCTGCGGCGTCATGCCCCACTCGTCGCGGTCGACCGGCTTGCCGAGACGGCCGATGTCGCGCGCGAACTCCACCTCCTCCACGCGGCGGATGTTGCCGACGAGGTCGTCGCGCTCGATGCGCAGCGCCGAGTAGTCGCGCCACTTGTCGGGGTAGCCGATCTTGACGGCGAAACGCGCGAGCTTGCGCTTGGCCTCGGTCTTGGTGTCGGGCCCCATCCATTCGAGGGAGTCGATGGACCGCTCGAAGGCCGAGCGCAGGTTGGCGACGAGCTCACGGATGCGCTCACGCGCCTCGGGACGGAAGTTGCGCTCCACGTAGGCGCGTCCGGCGATCTCGCCGATGTTGCGGTCGAGCAGCCCCACGCCCCGCTTCCAGCGCGGCTGCTGGCTCTGCACGCCGCGCAGTGCCCGCTCGCGGAAATCGAAGCGCGCCGCGTCGAAAGCCTCGGGCAGGTACGGCGCGTTCGCATCGAGCAGGCGGAAACGGAAGTAGGCCTGCCAATCGGCGACCGGCGTCGCCGCGGCGACGCCCGTGAAGCCTTGCAGGAAGGTCGGCTGCCGCACGTCGATCTCCGTGATGGCCGACGCCTCCGGGCCGATGCCGCCCATGAACGCCGGCCAATCGAAGCCCGGCAAGCGCGTCGCCGCCTCGGCGAGCGTCATCTTGTTGTAGGTCTTCACCGGATCGCGGTTCTCGACGCGCGTCCAATGCAGCCCCGCGATCTTCGTCTCGAGCGCCACCACCCGCGCGGCCGCATCGGCCGCGTCCGGCACGCCCGCGAGGGTGAACAGCCTCTCGGCATAGCCTGCAAGCTGCTTGCGCAGGCCCGCGTTGCGCTCGTCGGCGGCCAGGTAGTACTCGCGGTCGGGCATGGTGAGCCCGCCCTGCGAGAGGCCCGTGAGATAGCGCGAGGAGTCCTTGCGGTCCTGTCCCACGTAGAGGTTGACGGGCGTGGCGAACCCGAGCCGCTGCGAGAGCCCCATGTAGGCATACACATCGCCCAGCGTCCGCAACGAATCGATGCGCGCGAGGTCGGCCTTGAGCGGCGCGAGACCGCGCTTCTCGATGCCGGCGGTGTCCATCCAGGACGCGTAAAGGTCGCCGAGCTTGCGCAGGTCGGACCCGGGCGCGAGCGAGGCATCGGTCGATCCGCGACCCGAGGCGGCGGCGGCGGCCTCGGCGATCTGCCGCAGCGACTCCTGCGCATCGTCCTCCAGCTTCGAGAAGGTGCCGTAGTTGGAGCGGTCGGCCGGGATCTCCGTCTTGGCGAGCCAGGTGCCGCCCGCGAAACGGTAGAGGTCGTCCTGCGGACGCACCGAACGGTCGAAGCCGGCGAGGTCGAGCCCCGAGCGCAACGGTGCCGACGAAGACGAGGTGGCGGTGGCGC
>RFTM01000246.1 GCA_009923475.1 Gammaproteobacteria bacterium
CGGGTGCAGCAGCTGGGCGCGCGGCAGGCCGTAATCGGCGAACAGCAGCAGCCCGGCGTCCAAGGCGCCTGCGATCGAGGCGACCCAGGCGTCGAGCTGCGGGTGGAACTCGCCGCAGCAACCGTCGGGCAGGACGACGCCCGCGGCCGCGAGCCCGTCGAGGCGCTGCGCCATCGCGGCGGCGAACTCCGCGTCGCCCGCAGAGGCGCCGTCGGGCGGGCGGCCGCGCCACTCGAAACCGGGCCCCGCGCCATCGGCGCCGGTGGCGGCGGCGCGACCGACGCCGAGCCGCCACGCCGTGCCGCCCTGCATCACGAACCGCTCGCAGGGCAGCGCGTCGATGACCTCGTTGGCGAACACCACGCCGCGGAACGGCGCGGGCAACGAATCCAGCCACCGCGGCGTCACGGCCGGCGGGCCGGCCTCGGCGAGCAGCGCCTGTTGGCGCGCCCGCAGGTCGGGGCTGACCTCGAGCAGCGAATAGCCCGTCACGGGCGTGCCGAGCGCGCGGAACCCGGCGAGCGCGCCCGCCGCGAAGCGGCCCGTGCCGGGGCCGAGCTCGATCCCGTGCTGCGCGGCGCAGACCTCGGCGAACAGCGGCGAGATCTCGGGCGCGGTGACGAAGTCCCCGGACCCGCCGAACTTGGCCGCGCCCGCCGCGTAGTAGCCGAGGCCGGGCGCGTAGAGCGCGAGCTGCATGTAGTGCGCGAAGGACAGCCACCCGCCGGCGGCGTCGATCGCCGCGTCGATGACCGCAGCGAGCCGCCGCGAGTGCGCGGCGGCCTCGGCGGCAGGCGGCGGCAATGCGCCGCGATCGGTGACGGACGGCCTGCGCAGCGGCGCGTCGGACATGCGCCTCAGCCGCCCGCGGCGGCGGGCCCTTCCCGCCTGCGCTCGATGGCGATGCCCACCGCGCGCGCGCCGCGCACCGCGCCGGGCTTCTCGATGTGGATGCGCACCCAGTCGACGCCGAACTCGCGCAGCAGCAGCGACGCGGTGCGTTCCGCCATCGTCTCGACCAGCCTGTACGAGGACGCGCCGACCGCATCCTTGACGGTCTCGGCCACGCGCCCGTAGTCGAGCGTGTCGGCGATGTCGTCCTGCGCCGCCGCGCGCGCGCAATCGACCGGCAGCTCGAGGTCGATGACCACGCGCTGCCGGACGCGCCGCTCCCACTCGTTGACGCCGACGATGCACTCGACCTCGAGGCCGCGCAGGAAGATGGTGTCGCCGCGAGGTGGGTTCATTTCTTTGGCGTTCATGGTCCGGATCTCATGCCGTGCAGCGGCTGTCGGCCGCGGGAGGCCGCAGCGAATCGAGGGGCCAGCGCGCGCGCGCGCGGATGCCGGGGCCGTCGTGCTCGCCCGCCGCGAGCCTCGCGAGCCCGGCCACCGCGATCATCGCCGCGTTGTCGGTGCAGAACTCGAGCCGCGGATGGTACACGCGCGCGCCGCGGCGCTGCGCGGCGGCCTGCAGCTTCGCGCGCAGGCGCAGGTTGGCGCCGACGCCGCCCGAGACGACCAGCGCGTCGAGGCCGGTCGCCTCCAGCGCGCGCATGGCCTTGGCGACCAGCGTGTCGACCACCGCCTCCTCGAGCGCGAGCGCGATGTCGGCGCGGTCGGCCTCGCCGGCGCCCTCGGGCAGGGCGCGCACCGCATGCAGCACCGCGGTCTTGAGGCCCGAGAAGCTGAACTCGAGCCCCGGCCGGTCGAGCATCGGGCGCGGGAACCCGTGCGCGCCCGCGCGCCCCCGCTCGGCGAGACGGGCGAGGTGCGGTCCGCCGGGATACGGCAGCCCGAGCAGCTTCGCGCTCTTGTCGAAGGCCTCGCCCGCGGCATCGTCGCGGGTCTCGCCGAGCAGCCGGTAATCGCCGATGCCCTGCGCCTCGATGAGCATGGTGTGGCCGCCCGAGACCAGCAGCGCCACGTGCGGGAAGGGCGGCGGGTCGGGCTCGAGCGCGGGCGCGAGCAGGTGACCCTCCAGATGATGCACCCCCACCGTCGGCAGCCCCCAGGCGGCAGCGAGAGAGCGGGCGAGCGCGGCCCCGGTCAGCAGCGCGCCGATCAGGCCCGGGCCGGCCGTGTAGGCGATGCCGTCGAGGTCGGCCGGACGGGTATCGGCGTCGCGCAGCACCCGGTCGACGAGCGGCAGCAGGCGCTGGACATGGTCCCGCGAGGCGAGCTCGGGGACCACCCCGCCGTAGATGCGGTGCAGTTCCACCTGCGAGAAGAGCGCATGCGCCAGCAGCCCCCGCCGATCGTCGAGGACGGCGGCGGCGGACTCGTCGCAGGAGGATTCGAGGGCAAGGACGCGCATGGGGTTTTGCCTTTCCGGGCGCGGGACATTAGAATCCCCGCCCCTGCCTCGATGGGGCAGAGCGGCGTTCCAGTGGTTTTCCCTTACCGATCAAGGCTTTGAGGTTTCAGATGCCGAGCGTTCGTGTCCGCGAAAATGAGTATTTCGATGCCGCCCTGCGGCGCTTCAAGCGCGCCTGCGAGAAGGCCGGCGTGCTGACCGAGCTGCGCCGTCGCGAATTCTACGAGAAGCCGACGCAAGAGCGTAAGCGCAAGAAGGCCGCCGCCGTGAAGCGCGCCGTCAAGCGCTCGGGTCCGCGCATCGCGCGCGCCCGCTGATCCGCTCCCGCCGCCGGGACGCAAGATGTCGCTCAAGGAGCGCATCACCGAAGACATGAAGGCCGCGATGCGCTCCGGTGACAAGGAGCGCCTCGGCCACATCCGCATGCTGCAGGCCGCCATCAAGCAGCGCGAGGTCGACGAGCGCATCACGCTCGACGACGCGCAGGTGATGGCGGTGCTCGAGAAGATGATCAAGCAGCGTCGCGAGGCCATCGCGCAGTTCGAGGCCGGCGGCCGTGCCGACCTCGCCGCCAAGGAATCCGCCGAGATCGCGCTGCTGCAGGCCTACCTGCCCGAGCAGCTCTCCGCCGCCGAGCTCGAGGCGCTGGTCACCGCCGCGATCGCCGAGACCGGCGCCGCCACCATCAAGGACATGGGCAAGGTGATGGGCCTCGTGAAGGGCCGCGCCGCCGGCCGCGCCGACATGGGCGCGGTGGGCGCCCTCATCAAGTCGAAGCTCGCCACCGGCTGACGGACGGCGCGTATCCTGTCGCCCATGAGCGGGCGCATCCCCCAGGCTTTCATCGACGACCTGTTGGCGCGCACCGACATCGTCGAGCTCATCGGCAGCCGTGTCCAGCTCAAGAAGTCGGGCCGCGAATACAAGGCCTGCTGCCCCTTCCACGGCGAGAAGACGCCGTCCTTCTGGGTGAGCCCCGACAAGCAGTTCTACCACTGCTTCGGCTGCGGCGCGCACGGCAGCGCGCTCGGCTTCCTGATGAACCACGACCGGCTGAGCTTCCCGGAGGCGGTCGAGGAGCTGGCCTCGCGCGCCGGCGTCGAGGTGCCGCGCGAGG
>RFTM01000247.1 GCA_009923475.1 Gammaproteobacteria bacterium
CGACGGCACGCTGCTGCTCGCCGAGCACGTGGTGGGCGAGGCCATCAAGCCCGAGATCCAGGCCCGCATGAAGACCTCGATCCCGTTCATGCCGGGCACGCAGCGCTTCGGCGACGGCCACGTGTTCCGCTTCAAGGCCGACGGCACGCTGCTGCTGCAGGAATACGGCACCGCGACGCACGGCGGCATGGGCGGCTTCCTCGGCGTGACGATGTCCTCGCTCGCGCCCGACCAGCGCACGCTCGTCTACTGCTCCGAGACGGGCCCGCGCCTGATGCGCTACGACCTCGAGCGCGACCGGCAGCTGCCCGACCTGCAGTCCTTCGCGCCGCCGTTCCCGCCGGGACCGCCGCCGATGTTCTTCGCGATGGACCACGCGCCGGACGGCGGTCTGTGGGTGCTGCGCGGCGGTTCGCTGCACCTCGTCGATGCCGAGGGCACGAGCGTCCGGCAGCTGCCGCTGGAGGGTTTCGGCTGGGCGCTGGTCGACTGCACGGCCGACGGCGCGCATGCGCTGGTCGCCAACTTCTTCACCGGTGAGGTGGCGAAGATCGCGCTCGCCGACGGCGCCAAGGTCGCCTCGTTCGCCACCGGCGCGCCGAAAGCGGTCGCAGGGCTCGTGGAGTTCACGGGGCGCTGACGGGGCCGCCACGGGCGGTCCGCCGCCGCGCGCGGTCACTCGTAGCGCAGCGCCTCGATCGGGTCGAGCGAAGCCGCCTTCGAGGCCGGCGCGATGCCGAACACCACGCCGACGAGCGCCGAGAACCCGGCCGCGGCGAGCATCACCCACACCGGCACGTTCGCGGGCGGGAAGTTCGGGATCATGGCCGCGATGCCCATGCCGGCGAGCAGCCCCAGCACGATGCCGATCAGGCCGCCGAGCAGCGACAGCAGCGCGGCCTCGAGCAGGAACTGGGTGAGGATGTCGCGGCGCGTGGCGCCCAGCGCCTTCAGGATGCCGATCTCGCGGGTGCGCTCGGTGACCGACACCAGCATGATGTTCATGATGCCGATGCCGCCCACCAGCAGCGAGATGCCGACGATGCCGGCGAGCACGGCGGTGGCGGTCGCGGTGATCTGGTTGAACTGCTTCACGAAGGAGTCGGCCGCCTGGATCTCGAAGTCGTCGTCCTTGCCGGGCGGGATCTTGCGGCTCAGGCGCACGGCGCGCATGGCGCGCTCCTTGACCTGTGCGATCTCGTCGACCGATGCGGTCGTGAACGACACCCGCATGAACGGCTTCTCGAAGGTCCCGGTCAGCGAGCGCGCGACCGCGAACGGGATGTAGGCGCGGTTGTCCTGGCTGAAGCCGAGCACCTCGCCCCGCTTCTCGAGCACGCCGACCACCTTGAACCATTCACGGCCGATCAGCACGAACTCGCCGAGCGGATCCTTCGGCATCTTGAGCTCGTCGCGCACCTCGGTGCCGATCACCACCACGCGCCGGCCGCTCTGGTCGTCGCTCGCGGTCAGGAAACGCCCCTGCGCGGTCGACACGCCGAGCGTGGACTGGGCCTCCTCGGTGGTGCCGACGACCTGCGGCGCCGTGTTGCGGGTCTTCCAGCTGATGGTGCCGATCTGCAGGGCGATGATCGGTGCCACGTCGCGGACGCCCGCCACCTTGTAGCGCAGCGTATCGATGTCGTCGAAGGACAGGGTGTTGATGCGGCCGGTGCGGAAGTTCTGCGTGTCGTTGATCGCCTGCAGGGTCAGCGAGTTGCTGCCGAGGTCGGAGAACTGCTCGCGGATCGAGTCGGAGAAGCCCTGCAGCACCGACACCACGGCGATCACCGCCATGGTGCCGATCAGGATGCCGAGCGTCGTGAGGAAGCTGCGCAGCCGGTGGGCGTCGAGGCTCGCGAGGGCGGCGCGGAAGGCTTCGCCGAAGACGTTCATGCCGCGCGCGCCGGGTTGGGGCGGTCCTCGACGATGCGGCCGTCGAACACGCGGATGGTGCGGCGCGTGTGCGCGGCGATGTCGGGCTCGTGGGTCACGACCACCACGGTCTGTCCCGCCGCGTGCAGCGCATCGAACAGCGCCATGATCTCGGCCGAGGTGCGCGAGTCGAGGTTGCCGGTCGGTTCGTCGGCCAGCAGGATCGACGGCTCGCCGACCAGGGCGCGCGCCACGGCGACACGCTGGCGTTGGCCGCCCGAGAGCTGGTTCGGACGATGGTCGAGGCGGTCGCCGAGACCGACGCCGGCCAGGGCCTTCACCGCGCGCTCGCGGCGTTCGGCGGCATCCATCCGGCGATACATGAGGGGTTGCATCACGTTCTGCAGCGCCGTCTGCCGCGGCAGCAGGTGGAAGCTCTGGAACACGAAGCCGATCTCGCGGTTGCGCACGGCGGCGAGCTCGTCGTCGCGCAGCGCCGAGGTGTCGCGGCCGTTGAGGATGTACTGGCCCTCGGTGGGCGAGTCGAGGCAGCCGAGGATGTTCATCAGCGTCGACTTGCCGGAGCCGGAGGGCCCGATCAGCGCGACATACTCGTTGCGGCCGATGAAGAGGTCGACGCCCGCGAGGGCGAGCACGACCTCCTCGCCGAGCGTGTAGCGCTTGACGATGCCCTTCAGTTCGATCATCCCTTGGATCCCGCGCCGGCGTCCTCCGCGTCCGCGGCCTTCGCGCGGTCCTTCGCCTCGGTCTGGCGGACCGGGTCGCCTTCCTTCAGCCGGCGCAGCGCGCGTGACGGACCGGTGATCACCCGCTCGCCCTCCTTGATGCCGGAGGTCACCGCCTCCCAACGGTCGTCCGACAGGCCGACGGCGACCTCGACCTTGCGGGCCTTGCCGCCGCGCTCGAGCCACACATAGCGCTTGACCACGTCGCGCTCCGGGTTCTCGGTGACCACGGCCTCGACCGGCACGGCGAGCTGCCGGCTGCCGTCGCCGAGGAAGACCACCGCCCGCGCGCTCATGCCCGAGCGCAGCTGCAGCCCCGCGGGCGGCGACAGCAGGATGGTCACGCGGTACGAGCGTCCCTGGCCGTCCACGGTGGGCGCGAGCGCGATCTTGCTCACCTTGCCCTTGAGCGCGGTGTCGGGATAGGCGGCCGCGAACACGTCGGCCGACTGGCCCAGCGAGATCTTCGCGATGTCGCCCTCGTCGACCTTGACCTCGGCCTGGATGGCCGTGGTGTCGGCGATCTTCATGAGCTGCGCGCCGGCGAGCGAGGCCGTCGAGGGGATCGCGACCTCGCCGGCCTTGATGGGCAGCGAGACGATGCGGCCCTTGATGGGCGCGCGGATCTCGGTCTTGCCGCGCTGCTCGCGCGCGTCGCCGAGCGTCGCGAGGGCGCGGGCGAGCGCCTCTTCGGAGCTCTTGAGGTCCGCTTCGGCGAGCACGAACTGGTTACGGTCCTCGTCGAGGCGGTTGCGGTCGATGAGGTTGGCGGCGGCGAGCTTCTGGCTGCGCTCGTACTGCTGGCGGCGCA
>RFTM01000248.1 GCA_009923475.1 Gammaproteobacteria bacterium
CCGTGCTCACGGGCATCGAGAGCCGCACCTCCTCGCCGCTGCGCATCACGCGCGATGCCGATACGCTGCAGAGCCTCAACGTGCGCGGGCTCTATCCTGGCGGCGAAGGCGCGGGCTACGCGGGCGGCATCCTCTCGGCCGGCGTCGACGGCATCAAGCTCGCTGAAGCGGTCGCGCTCAGCATCCACGGCGCCGCCGCGCGGCAGGAATGCGCATGACGACCGCAGCGGAACTCCGGTACGACGACCTCAAGCGCCTGCGCGACCGCGAGGGCCGCGCGGACCTCGGGCACTTCCTTGCCGAGGGCGAGCATCTGGTGCTGGAGCTCGGCAAGGCCCTCGCGCGCCGGCCCGCGCTTTCCGCGGCGCGGATCCTCGTCAGCCATGAATACCTTGAACGCGGACTGCCTGCGGGCTTCCCGACGCAGTTGCCCCGCGACACCCTCAACGCCCGGCAGATGGCCCCGCTCAGCGACACGCGCTCACCGCAGGGCGTCATGGCCGTCGTGCCGATCCTGCCTACGCCGCCGGCGGCGACCGGCGAGCGTGCGATCTACCTGCACGAAGTGCAGGATCCCGGGAACCTCGGCACCGTGATGCGCACGCTCGCGTGGTTCGGGGGATACCGTTGCCTGCTGTCGCCGGACAGCGTCGATCCGTACAACGCCAAGGTGGTGCGCGCGAGCATGGGCGCGGTCTTCACGCTGCCCTTCGAGTCCGACGTCACGCTCGATGGGCTGCGGCAGCGCTGCAAGCGGGTGGCGCTGATGGATGCCGGTGGACGTCCGCTCGCGTCCGAAGGTTTCGCCGCTGCCGATTGCCTGATGTTCGGCAACGAGGCGCGCGGCGCTTCGCCGGAGATGAGGGCGCTTGCCGCAGGGGCGGTGTTCTCGATACCGGGCGCGACGGCGTCGCGCGGCGCGTCACCGGACCCCGGACGGCAAGCCGCCGTGGAATCCTTGAACCTCGCGACCGCCGTCGCGGTCTGCGCCTACGAACTGTCGCGGCCCGCGCCACCCGGCCAGTCGGCGCTCCGCTAGCCGGCGCACTGCGCCGGCGGCGCGAGGCAGTCGCTGCAGGCGAGGTTCGACGGCGGCGGCCCGGCCACCAGTTCGCGGAACCAATCCGTGAACGCGGCCCCGCCGGAACCCTCCGTGAAGAAGAGCGGCGAGCGCAGGATGGTGTGGGTCTCGCCCTTGGCGAGGTAGGACCGGAAATTGGGCTCGGTCTGGCGACGACCGAGCTCCTGCGCCATCTTGCCTGTCCAGGCATCGCAGGACTTCTCCGCTCCCATCATGCCGTAGAAGGCGCGCTGGGTCGCATCGTAGGCCGTCGTGTACTGCGCGAAGCGGTCGCGCGGGAAATGCGCTGCGAGCCGCGCGACCATGTCGACCTCGGGGGAGAGCCGCGCATCGCGTCCGAACACCTTCTCGGGCAGCCGGTAGTTCCAGCTGGTGTTGCGCTTGCTGAAGAAATCCGGCGTCGTCACGCCCTGCCCCGCGTCGCCGAGGAACACGGCGCTGCCGCGCGGGTACATCGCACGCAGGGAGGCGTAGTGCGTGGCCGCACCGTAAGCGCCGGCGCTCGAGCCGGTGACGAGCAGGCGCGCGGGTCGCGGCAGGTTGCGGCGCATCCAGTGCAGGATGACCTGGGTGTTGTCCCAGCCCCGATGCTCGATGGTGTACGGCCGTCCGGTCTGCGGATCACGGTAGTGGGCGGTGTTGGAGCCCGAGTGGACATCGCCGGTGCAGTACGGGACGAACACCATGCTCCAATCGCGCACGGGGTTGCGCGGGTCCGCTAGGTCGAAGATGCCGCTCATGCGCGCGGGATCGTCGGCGGTCATCAGCTCGGCCTTGTAGACCGTCCGGCGCCCCGGATCGCCGTCCGCGTGCCGGGGCATGGCGCAGGTGGCATCGTCCCAACAGGCGCCGCCGCCGTCGAAGTAGACGACGAGCCCGTCCCCGCTGCCCTGGCGGTACCAGAACGCGTAAGCGGCATCGGCGCCTTCCGCCTGCGAGCAGGAGGGCTCGTAAAGCTGTCCGTCGATCCGCAGCGGCTTGGCCTCGATGCGCAGCCATCCGCCGGACTTGGAAGCCGCCTGGGACGCCGCCTGCACAGGGCTCGCGGACAGCGTCCAGAGCAGCACCGCGGCCAGACCCATGATCGCAACCTTCATCTGCTATACCTCCGTTCCAGGCCGCTTCCAGCGCCGTCGCTGCGAGTCTAGCAACCGGACTGTCCGATGGCGGGGTGGCATAATCGTCGTCCGTTTTCCGCAGCCTCTACCACAGGACGCAAGCCATGAAGCTCTACTACTCCCCCGGTGCCTGCTCGCTCGCCTCGCATATCGCGCTCTACGAGACCGGCCTGCCGTTCGAGGCCGTCAAGGTCGAGGGCCGCGGCCAGAAGACCGCGGGCGGGGAGGATTACTCCAAGGTCACCGCGAAGAACTACGTGCCGGCGCTGCGGCTCGATGGCGGCGAAGTGCTCACCGAGGGCACCGCGATCCTGCCGTACATCGCCGACCTCAAGCCCGCATCCGGGCTCGCGCCCGCGGCGGGCACGCTCGATCGTTACCGCCTGCACGAGTGGCTGGGGTACATAAATTCCGAGTTCCACAAGGGCTTCAGCCCGTTCTTCTCGCCGGCCACCACCGACGAACAGAAAGCGGCGGCGCGCGCCAACCTCGGCAAGCGGCTCGACTTCCTGCAGCAGTCGCTCGAGGGCCGCGAGCACCTGCTCGGCGGCGGTTTCACCGTCGCCGATGCCTACCTGTTCACGGTGCTCGGCTGGTGCCGCCTCGTCGGCATCGACCTCGCGCAGTGGCCCGGCCTGCAGGCGTACCACCAGCGCATCGCGCAGCGCCCCTCCGCGCAGTCGGCGATGCGGGCGGAAGGGCTCATCAAGTGACGGACGCCCCGGCCTACCTGCTGGTGCAGGGCAAGGTCACCGACCTCGAAGGCTTCAAGGCCTACAACGCCGCGCTGCCGCCGATCTACCGCAAGTTCGGCGGCCACTACCTCACGGTGACGCCGGCGCCCAAGGTCGAGGTCGCCGAGGGCGACCCGCGCGGCGAGAGCATCCTGATCGCCCGCTTCCCCTCCAAGGACGCGGCCTGGGGTTTCTGGAAGTCGGCCGAGTACGAAGCCGCCAAGCAGCTGCGCGCGGGCAAGGGGAGTTTCTTCGTCACCGTGCTCGAAGGCATCCCGGGGACCTGATCCCTATGCGGCAACCCTACTTCGGCATCCTCCTCGAGAAGCGGCTGTCTCGCCGCGGGTTCATCGCGGCCTCGGGTGCCGCCGTGGCGACCGCAGGCGCACTGCCCACGCCCGGCGCGACGGCGACCTCCACCGCCCGCGGCGCAGCCAAGGCCTACCAGGCGATTTCTCCCTCGCGCGAGGATGCGCTGCGGCTTTCC
>RFTM01000249.1 GCA_009923475.1 Gammaproteobacteria bacterium
CCGCTGTTGACACCGTCGACCGAGCGTTGCAGCGACATGGTCACCCACTCGTGCAGGTCGATGCGGTCGGTCAGGCGCCCCTCGTGGTGCTGGTGGGCGCGGAGGCCGTCCTCGGCGATCATGCGGTAGGTGTCGTTCTTGGGAAGCCGATCGACGGCCTCGCGGACCGAGCCCGCGGTCCAGAACTTCTGCTCGGCGATCTTCGCCGACGCGCGCAGCTTCCGCTGGTCCAGGAACTTGTCGAAGATGATGTACCAGGAGACGAGCGACATGATCACGAGGATGATCAGCGTGCCCTTGGCGACGAAATCGCCCTGTTCCCAAAGGGCTCCGAGACCATACGGATTGTCGACGACGGTGGCGGCTTGGTTTTCCATGTTTTCCTCTGGCTGAAATCGGCGCCGACCAGCGGCCGGCTACCGGGTAAAGTTGCGGGACGGGTCAGCTTGTCAGCTTGAACCGGACGTTGAACTGGGTGCACATCTCGGCGGGCGTGCCATCCTCGGTGCCTGGCGAGAAGCGCGCGCGGCGGGCCCACTTGACTGCGGCTTCGTCAAGCGAGGTCGTCCCGGAGCTGTTGGTCACCGACGGCTCGCCGGAGACCTTGCCGTCAGGACCGACGCAGACCCGGACCGTGGTGACGCCTTCGATCTCGGCGCGGCGGGCCGAGGCGGGATAGAACTCGTCGGTGGAGGGCGAGCGGCGCGTATCGAGCTTGGGCGCCACGCGGACCACCTTGCGCTCGGCCTGTACAGGCGGCGGCGGCGGCTGCGGCTTGTCGGTGACGTTGCTGATCGCCGTCGTGTTCGTCTCCATCGGGATGTCGATGACGACGTCGGGCGGCGGGACCTCGACCGGCGGCCGCTCCATCTGGGGCGGCGGCGGCGGCGGCGGCTTGTCCTCTGGCTTGATCTCTTCGATGAGGTCGGTCTGCAGAGGCGGGATGACGACCTGCACGACCTTGCGCGCGAGGCCGGTCACCAAGCCGTACACCAGCAGGAGGTGGAAGGCGATGATCGCGCCGAGCACCATCACGCGGCGTGGGTTATTGCGTTGTACGTATGCGGCCATGGTCTCTCGTGGTCGCCTCCAGCGGCGACAGCCCGCCCGATTGCTCGCGACCGGGGCGGAAAACTACCCGCCTTCGGTGACACGCGCAACCTCAACTTCATCGACCCGCCCTTGGGGCTCGCCGATGAAGACCCTGCAATCAATCCGACATCTGCATCCGGGTGGGGTTCCCTCCGCAGCCGATGCACCGGATCGGGCCAAGGGGTCCGGGGCATTCCTGCCGCCGGATCATGCCGCGCCGCGAGCACCTCGCGACCGCATGGACCCCCTGACGGACGCAACTCTAACCGCACGCCGTGGACCTGACAACCTGTCCACGGACATGGACCGATGCGACATCGGCCTCAATCGGTGACCGCGCCCTCCGACGCGCTGCGGACCATGCGCGCGTACTTCGCCAACAGCCCCTCGCGCGCATACGGTTTCGGCGCTTTCCACGCGCGCCGGCGCGCACGCATCACGGTCGCCGCGACATCCGCGTCGATCCGCCGGCGCACCGCATCGATGGTGATCCGGTCCCCGTCGCGCAACAGCGCGAGCGGCCCGCCATCGGCGGCCTCGGGCGAGATATGTCCTACGACGAACCCGTGGCTTCCCCCGGAGAAACGGCCATCGGTGATGAGCGCGACCTTGTCGCCGAGACCGCGGCCCATGATCGCGCCGGTGGGGCTCAGCATCTCGCGCATGCCCGGGCCACCGCGCGGCCCTTCGTGGCGGATCACCACCACGTCGCCCGCCTTCACCTTGCCTGCAAGGATCGCCGCCGTCGCGCGCTCCTCGCCGTCGAAGACCCGCGCGCGACCCGTGAACGACAGCCCCTCCTTGCCCGTGATCTTGGCGACCGCGCCCTCGGGCGCGACATTGCCGTAAAGCACGACGAGGTGGCTGTCGCGTTTGATGGGCTCATCGAACCCGCGCACGATGTCCTGGCCCGCCGGATAGGCGCCGACGCCCGCGAGGTTCTCCGCCACGGTGCGCCCCGTGACCGTCAGGCACTCGCCGTGCAGCAGGCCCCGGTCGAGCAGCATCTTCATCAGCGGCTGGATGCCGCCGATCGCGATGAGTTCCGACATCGCGTAACGCCCGCTCGGCCGGAGGTCGGCCAGCACCGGCACGCGGCGGCCGATGCGGGTGAAATCGTCCAGCGTGAGCTTCACGCGCGCCGCCCGCGCGATGGCGAGCAGGTGCAGCACGGCGTTGGTCGAGCCGCCCACCGCGATGGTCACCGTGATGGCGTTCTCGAAGGCCTTGCGGGTGAGGATGCGTCGCGGCGTGATGCCGGCCTCGATGAGCCTCACCACCGCCTCGCCGGCGCGGCGGCAGTCGTCGCGCTTGCCCTGCCCGACCGCTTCCTGCGCGGAGCTGTCGGGCAAGGAGAGGCCGAGCGCCTCGATGGCGGAGGCCATGGTGTTGGCCGTATACATGCCGCCGCAGCTGCCGGGGCCCGGGATCGCGGTGCGTTCGACCTCGGCGAGCTCCTCGTCGCTCACCTTGCCGGCCGCATGGCCGCCGACCGCCTCGAACACCGACACGATGTCGCGGCGCTTCGCGCCGGGCCGGATGGTGCCGCCGTAGACGAACACCGAGGGCCGGTCGAGGCGCGCCATGGCGATGGCGCAGCCCGGCATGTTCTTGTCGCAGCCGCCGAGCGCGACGAAGCCGTCGAAGCCCTCCGCGCCGACCACCGCCTCGATCGAGTCGGCGATCACCTCGCGCGACACCAGCGAATAGCGCATGCCGGGCGAGCCCATCGAGATGCCGTCCGACACCGTGATCGTGTTGAACAGCACGGCCTTGCCGCCCGCCGCGTTGACGCCGCGCTCCGCCTCGGCGGCGAGCTCGTTGATGTGCATGTTGCAGGGCGTGAGGTTCGCCCAGCTGGAGGCGATGCCCACCTGCGGACGGCGGAAATCCGCGTCGGTGAAGCCCACGGCGCGGAGCATGGCGCGCGACGGGGTCTGCTTCGGTCCGTCGACGACCAGGCGGGACCAGCGACGCGGGTCGACCTTGGGTGTCTTGGCGGTCTTGGCGGTGCGCTTCGGTGCGGACTTGGACACGGGCTTGGACGGGGACATGCGATGCCTCGATCGGGATGGATGCGGGGAAGGGGAAAGGTCCTGGTGATCAGCCGATCCGCTCGGTGACCAGACGGTGCGCCATGCGCAGGCAGTGCGCCTCGCCGCCGACCGGACGACCGGGGCGCTCGCGCGGATTCCAGGCGTAGAGGTCGAAGTGGGCCCAAGGAGTGCTCGCCGTCACGAAGCGGCGCAGGAACAGCGCGCCGAAGATCGCGCCGGCGAACGACGAGGCGGCGACGTTGGCGAGGTCGGCGA
>RFTM01000250.1 GCA_009923475.1 Gammaproteobacteria bacterium
GTGGCCGCCGACGCCGAAGGCTGGCTGGTCGCGGTCACGCCCAGCGGCGGCTGGATCCCGGCGGTCATCGCCGGCAAGACCGGCATCGGCTTGTCGCAGCGGCTGCAGTCCTTCGTGCTCGACCCGCGCGAGAACCCGTTCAACGTGCTCGAGCCCGGCAAGCGGCCGCGCGCCACGCTGACGCCCAGCCTCGCGCTGCGCGACGGCAAGCCCTGGCTCGCCTTCGCGGTGCAGGGCGGCGACAGCCAGGACCAGAACCTGCTGCAGTTCTTCCTCAACCGGGTCGAGTTCGGCATGACGCCGCAGCAGGCCGCCGAGGCCGCCAACATGAACAGCTTCCAGCTGCGCGACTCCTTCGGCGACCACTCGAGCAAGCCCGGCCGCATGCTGCTCGACGACGAGGTGCCGCGCTGGGTGCGCAGCGAGCTGGTGTCACGCGGCTACAAGCTCGAGTTCCAGCCGCGCACGGCGGGGCCGATCACGGCCATCGAGGTCGATGCCGTCAACGGCACGCTATGGGGCGGCGTCGGCAACCATGGCGAGGACTACGGCATCGCCTGGTGATGGATCAGCGGGCGAGCAGTTCGCGGTCGAGGCTGCGCGAGGACATCCAGAAGCAGCCGGCGGCGACCAGCAGGAAGGCCGATGACGCCCGCATGGCGTCACGCAGGCCCTCGGAATAGACCGCCGCGCACACCGCCTGCTGCGCCGCGGGCAGCGCGGCGGCGGCCTTCGGATTGCAGGCCGCAGCCTGCAGCACGGCGGCTTGGCCGCGCGCTTCCAGGCCGAGCGTCATCATCGTGTCGCTCATCAGGCCCACCACTTGCGGGCCGAGACCGTTGCCGACCAGGGCGACGATGAACAGCAGGATGGCGATGGCCGAGGCGCGCGACGCCGGCGGCACCACGCCCTGGCCGATGGTGTACTGCGCGCCGAGGTAGCCGTAGTGCAGCAGCATCGCCGCGACCCACAGGCCGAGCATCAGGCCCTGCGCTCCGGTCGGCTGCGAGAACGCCAGCAGGTAGAGCGGCGCCGAGGCCGCGAGCATGATCGCCGGCAACCGCGCGATCCACACGACGCCGCGGCGCACCAGCCGCTCCGTGAGCAGCCCGGCGAGCAGCGTGCCGGAGACGCCGGCCACGCTGAGCGGCAAGCCGAACCGCACCGCAAACTGCCCCGGCGAGAGGCCGTGCAAGCGCTGCATCATGGGCGCCTGGAAGGCGGCATACCCGTAGCCCACCATCGCCACCAGCGACGCGCCCGCCGCCATCCACCAGAAGCTGCGGGTGCGCGAGAGGGTCCGCAAGGTCGGACCGATGCCCATGCGCTCGGCTTGCGGCAGGCCGGGCGGATCGGAATAGCCGCGCGGCGGCTCGCGCACCGACCACCATAGCACCAGGGCCACCAGCACGCCCGGCGCGCCCAGCGCGATGAACGCGAAGCGCCAACCGTAACCGCTGCCCCAGCCCAAGGCCTCGGGCAGGCCTGCGAGCCCGAACACCCCCAGCGCCTTCAGCACGGTGGCATCGGGCAATTGCCCGAGCGGACCACCGAGCAGGAACGCGAGGGCCGATCCGAGCATCACGCCGGTGGAATAGACCGACAGCGCCTTGGCGCGGCCCGCGGGCCGGTAGTAGTCGGCGATCAGCGAATTGGACGGCGGGTTGCTGCCCGCCTCGCCGATGGCGACGCCGATGCGCGCCACCAGCAGCGAGACGAACCCGGTGGCGAAGCCGCAGAGCGCGGTCATGAGCGACCAGAGCCCGACGCAGGACGCGATGATGGCGACCCGGTGGTGACGGTCCGCAGCGAGCGCGATCGGGATGCCCATCAGCGCATAGAACAGCGCGAACGGCGGTCCGGCGAGGAAGCCGAACTCCGCGTCGCTCAGGCCGAAGGCCGAGATCACCGGCTGCGCGAGCACGCCGAGCAGCGCGCGGTCGATGAAATTGAGGGTGTAGACCCCGGTCAGCGCGAGCAGCACGTACCAGCGGTACGGCGCGCTGCCGAAGTCCCGGCCCTGTGCGGTGGCGGTGTCGGTCACTCGCCTACGATGTCGGCCTCGCCGGCGCCCCTCTGCCATCCTCAGATGGGCATTATCGGCATCAATACAACATCTCTTTCTTGATCTGTATACAGCCGGAGCCTGCGGGCATCAGGAACATCCGCATGTTCGGTCCGCCATCCAACATCTGTATCTTGCTGCCCAGCAGGCCCCTCGACTTGCTGCCTAGTCCCGCGACTGCCCCAAGCTGTTTCTCAAGCACCGCCGCCACGGCCTGGCAACTGTCCGGCCAGTAAGTCACGAAATCAACGGCCATACCACAGCCGACACTGCCATAGGGGGCGAAGCTGGCACTGGCATAAGTGGTCTGCCCCGCCTGTTCGACCGCGATCGAGGTGGAGAACACGCGCAAGTTCGATTCACGCGGCGGAACAAACAGTAGCCCTGACGACCCGGCATCTCCGACGATGAGGTCGATAGCGCGGTCCGACAGGGGTTTGCAGGTGATCACTCCCGATTGCTCGATGGCGCGGGGAAGTTCCAGCGCGGCACCCTGCTTGCGCATGGGGACCTGCTGGCGACCGGATGACTGTTGGGCAGTCGCTGCCGACGAGAAAAGGAGTGCAACCGCCAATAAAGCGGGAATAGTAACTGCTGCCTTGTTCATGAAATGCCCCACGGAACGATCAACGACCACGGCGACGGGCCGACGTTCCACTCTACCAGAAGCGTTAATTGAACTGGGCTCGCAAGCAACGCCCCGCCATCATTCGAGCCCAAAAAAGCGAACGCCCAGCCCCTTCCGGGACTGGGCGTTCGTCAGCCGACGCAGTAACTGGCTGTTACCAGGAGACGCTGATACCCACGCCCCCGGCGGTCTTGTCGCTCGTGCCTCCGAAGCTGCCACGCAGCACCGTGGAGTCGTTCACCCGGTAGCTGGCACCCACCGCGACCGCGGACTCGCCGTCGAAGTAGCCGACACCCAATCCGAACGCAAAGGTCTTGCCGGATTCCACATTCGGGATGTTGCTCATCGCGACACTCGAGGCGATGCCGCCCGCGAGGTCCTTGCGTGTGGACTCCAACTGACCGAGGTTCACCGCATCGCCTGCGAGCCGCCCATCAGCAACTCCGGTGATCCGGTTGCTGTTCATGTTGAGCTCGCCACCGACGCTGACGGGGCCCGTCGTCGTGATGGTGGAGGTACGGATTCCACCATTGGCCGTCAGAAGCCCGGTGAGCGTGGTCGCACCGCCAACCGTCAGGTTGTTGGTCACGGCCGCGCTGTTCAGCGTCGCCGCACCGCTGGTGGCCAAGGTGGTGGTCGAAACACCGCCGTTCGCCGTCAGGGCGCCGGTCACGCCGAGCGTGCCGCCGACCGTGGC
>RFTM01000026.1 GCA_009923475.1 Gammaproteobacteria bacterium
GGCGAACGGCTGCGGGTCGGGGAAGATGGCGCCGTGCGGGTGCCGCTTGATCTCGGCGAGCGGCACACGGCTGCGCGCCACGAACTGCTCGAGCAGGCCGTCCGTGGTCGGCGGCGTCTGCATGTCGATCGGCTGGCCGCGGAACGCGAGCGGCAGCCCCATGTGCCGCCCGAGCTCGTAGAACACCCGCCAGTCCTCGAGCACTTCGCTGCCCGGCGGCGGCTCGACGATCGCCGGCTGGTACTGGGCGTAGGGCTCGGGGAAACCGATGGACAGCCCGTAGACGGTGATGCCCTCGTTGCCGAAGGTGATGGCCGGCGACTCGAAGCCGAAGCGCGGCGCGATGACGTAATGCGCATGGCGCGCGGTCGCAGACAGCACCGGATCGACCACCACCAGCAGCTCCAACGACTCGAGGGCGCGCCGGGTCTTGGCCTGGTTCGGCCAGGACAGCAGCGGATTGCCGCCGATGACGAACAGCGCCTTCACCTGCCCTTCGCCCGGCGTCAGGATCTCGTCGGCGAGCGCCGCGGTCGGCAAGCCGGCCGCGGTGTCGGTGAGGCCGCGCACGCGCAGCGCCTCGCCGAAGCCCGCGGCGGCGCGCGGTTTCTCGGCGCGCGCGATGCCGGAGAACTGCCGGAACAGCACCCCGCGGTTCGGCACGCGCTCCCCGGCCTTCACCCAGCGTCCGCAGACGGTGTTGAGCGCGAGCACGAGGTAGTCCATGAGCACGCCGTGCGGCGCCATGCTCGGCCCCGTGCCGCTGGTGGCGTTGCCGCGCGGGCCCCGCGCGAACAGCCGGGCCGCGGCGCGGATGTCCTCGACCGCGACACCGGCCTGCGTCGCCACGCGTTCGGGCGTGAACGGCGCGACCGCCGCCGCAAGCCCGGCCGCGCCCGAGGTCTCGGACTCGACGAAGGCGCGGTCCTGCAGGCCTTCGGCGAAGATCACCTGCAGCATCGCCGCCAGCAGCGGCACATCCTGTCCGGGGAGGCACTGCAGGTGCAGGTCGGCCTTGCGCGCGGTCTCGGTGCGCCGCGGATCGATGACGATGAGCTTCAGCCCGCGCTTGCGCGCCTCATGCAAGCGCTGCGCGGGATTGAACGAGGGGATGCCGCCCCACATCGACACCAGGGGGTTGGCGCCCACCAGCAGGCAGACGTCGGAGTCGGTGAAATCCTGCGGCCCGGCGCCCCACTTGCCGTGCAGCGCCATCGAGATCGGCTTGCCGGGCTGGTCGATGGTGGCATTGGAGAAGCGCATCGGCGAACCGATGGCGTCCATCCAGGCCTCGCGCAACATCACGCCCGCCGGACAGAAATGGCTGAAGGTGCCGCCGTACATGGCGACCGATCGCGGCCCGTGGCGGCGCAGGATGTCCTGCGTGCGCACCGCCACCTCGCCCAGCGCGAGGTCCGCCGACACCGGTTCGAAGGAGCCGTCGGCGCGGCGCCGCAGCGGCTTCAGCAGGCGCCGCGGCGAGGCATGGAAGGCGTGGTAGTTGCGCCCCTTCACGCAGCTGTAGCCGCGGTACATGGGGTTGTCGAGGTCGCCGATCAGGCCGGTGATGCGGCCTTCCTCGAGCGTCGCCACGAGCCCGCAGGTGGCGTGGCAGAAACGGCAGATGGCGGTGACTTCGGTCATGTCGACCTCGCGGGACGCGACCGCACGCGCCGCGTCGTACAAAGAAAAAGGGCGGGGCGCTCCGTGGGAACGCCCCGCCCCTCGCCGTCAGGTCATCAGAACTTCCAGCTGAGGTCGAGCCCGTAGGTGCGCGGGGCACCGTACTGCGACACCTCCTCGCCGAAGAACGAGATGATGTTCGTGCGGTAGAGCTCGTCGTTCAGGTTCTTGCCCCACAGCGCCACCGACCAGGGCTTGCCCTCGGGGGCGAGCGCGATGCGGGCGTCGAGCAGGCCGTACGACGGCTCCTTGGCGATGTTGTCGGTCGCCCAGAAGAGGTCGCTCTGCCAGCTGTAGTTGAGGCTGAACTTGAGCGCCTGGCCCCAGCCGCCGATCCCCGCCGTGTAGTCGACGCCCGCCGAGACCTGCTTCTCCGGCGTGCGCTGCAGGCGGTTGCCCGAGCTGTCGAGGCGGGTGCCCGTCGACGGGTTGATCGCCGTCTCGAGGAAGTCCTCGTACTTGGTGTCGACATAGGAGCCGCTGAGCGAGAAGCGCAGCGACTCGAGGGGCAGGAACTCGAGCTCGGCCTCGATGCCCTTGATGCTCGCGCTCGCCGCGTTGTCGGTGAGGTTGCAGAGGCAGGCCGCGTTGGTCTGCGTCACCTGCAGGTTCTTGTAGTCCATCTTGAAGATGGCGGTGTTGAACCGCAGGCGACGGTCGAGCAGCGTGGTCTTGAAGCCCAGCTCGTAGTTGTCGGCCTCCTCGGGATCGTACGGCGTGGAGGCCTGCGACGGATTGGCCGGCGTGTCGTCGAAGCCGCCGCCCTTGAAGCCCTTGGCATAGGTGACGTACACGAAGGTGTCCTCGCTCGGGCGCCAGTCGAGGGTGACCTGCGGCGTCGACTTGCTCCACTTGGCCGAGTAGGGCGCGGTGAAGCTGTCGCCGGCAGCGTAGACCCAGCGGTTCGGCGCGACGCAGGTGGCCGGCGTCGGCGAGACGACGGTGTTGTCCGGCCGGCGGCAGAGGCCCTCGATGGTGACGTTCGGGCGCGGGTCGTTGGGGTTGAAGCGGTCACCCGTGGCGACCACCGTGCCCACCACCGTGCCGCTCTTCTTGTCCTGCGTATAGCGCAGGCCGGCCGACAGCTTGAGGGTGTCGGTGAACTTGAAGCCGAGGCTCGCGAAGCCCGCGACGTTCTCGATCTTGCCCTTGTTGACCCACTTGTTCTCGCCGCTGAGCGTGGAGAGCGGGTTGTTGCCGCCGGTGATCACCGCGCCGAGGAAGTTCTCGCCGATGAAGCGGTCGGTCTTGTCGATCTTGTCCTTCTTGAAGTACGCGCCGACGATCCAGTCGAGGCGGCTGTCGTTGTCGGACGTCAGGCGGAACTCCTGGCTGAACTGCGTGGCGTCGACGTACTCGTTGACCGGCTGCGCGAACAGGAACTGGCCGTTGTTCGAGGTGGCCGGACGCGTGCCGTACTTGGTGTTGAGCGCCGCGATGTAGGCCTGCCAGTTCGTGATGCTCCAGCCCAGGGCCTCGGGACCGATGCCCGTCTGGTCGTAGATCTGGCCGGAATCGCCGTTGGTGTAGCCCGTGAGCGAGTTGAAGGTGAAGCCTTCGAAATCGCGCTGGATGTCGAGGGTGAGCGCCATGCCCTTGCGCCGCAGGAACTGCGCGGTCGGGTCGGTCTCGCCCTTGAACGTGAAGTGGCTGGCACGGTTCTCGCGCGGGTCGGTCATGCCGAGGTACGAGCGCAGGTTGCTCCACGGACGGGTGCAGTTGGTGCGCAGGTAGCTCGTCTCGCAGCTCGGCGTGCCGCCGTCGACGGCGACCACGTTGATGCCGTTGGTCTTGTCGCGGTTGTAGTTGAGGATGCCGCGGACGGTCCAGTCGGAATCGGCGGACTTGTAGAGCAGCTGGGCGCGCGCCTGGATCGAGTTGAGGTCGTCGACGTCGCGGTTGTGGAGCACATCGCGCGCATAGCCCGCGCGGTCGCGCACCTGCAGCGAGAGGCGTCCGGCGACCGTGTCGCTCAACGCGCCCGTGACGAACCCGGACAGGAACTTCGCCTGGTAGTTGCCGTAGCCGACGGTGACGTTGCCGTCGGACTCGAACTTCGGACGGGCGGTGCTGATGCTGAGCGCGCCGCCCACCACGTTCTTGCCGAGCAGCACGCCCTGCGGGCCGCGGATGACCTCGACGCGCTCGAGGTCGTAGAAGTCGTAGTTGAGGTCGCCCGTGCGGCCCATGTAGATGCCGTCGATGAAGGTGCCCACCGAGGGGTCGGCGGACGGCGAGTCGAGGCGGGTGTTGGTGATGCCGCGGATGTTGAGCTCGACGTCGAGCGGCGTGCCGGCGGTGAGCGAGAAGCCCGGCACCGACGCGGCCAGGTCGGCCGGCGTGAACAGCTTGCCCTCGGCGATCGCCTCGCCCGAGTAGGCGCTGATGGAGATCGGCGTGGTCTGCAACGCGGTCTCGCGGCGCTGGGCGGTGACCACCACCTCTTCGAGGCCCTCGGCGTAGGAAGGCGCGGCGGTGCCGGCGAGCGCCACCGCCACCGCAGCGGCGGCGAGCGTGGGACAGGCGCGGACAGTGCGGCTGGTCCTGTTCTTGATCATGTTTTCCCCCGGTTGTTTCGGACTTCTTGTCGCTCGGGCTCGTGGCCGCAGGCCCGCCCGCACGGGGCGATGACTTGCATAACGAAACCTTGCTGCCGCCGAGGCTACTCCCCTCGCCGCGCACCGCGCAAGCCCTGTCGCGCCGAAGCCAAAAAGTCGGCGTGGGCCGCGAGGGCATCATCGAACTCCCGCGGTGGCCCGGACGCGACAGCCTCCGGTCCCGCCGCAAGAGCGGACACCGGGACACCGGTCCCCCATTCCACGGCGGAGGCGCGACGGGCCCAGCCTGCGCCGACCACCCATGTCTGGCCGTTGAGACGGGAACCCGGCGCGACCATCGACGCGACCATCGGCGCCACGGCCTCCGGCGCCATGGTGGCACGCAGCTCGTCCGTCAGGTGCGGGTCGGTCATGCGCGTCGCCGCATAAGGGGCGATCGCGGCGCAGTGGACATCGCGCGGCGCGCCCTCGGCCGCAAGGCTGCGCATGAACGCGAGCAGCGCGCCCTTCGAGGCCGCGTAGGCCGTGAGGCCATGCAGGCCGTGCAGGCCGGCGCTGGACACCGACACCACGATGCGCCCGGACCCCCGCTCGCGCATGTGCCGATAGACGGGATGCGTCACCGCCACCGTGCCGTCGAAGTTCACCGCCATGATGCGCCGGAAATCCTCGAGGCCGATGCGGTGGAACGGCATGTGCTGGTCGACGCCGGCGTTGTTGACGAGCGCGTCGAGCCGCCCCCAGGCGCCGAGCGCGGCCTGCAACAGGCGCTCGCCGGCGCCTGCGGCGCAGACGTCGTCGTGATGCGCGATGGCCTCGCCCCCGGCGGCGCGGATCCCGGCGACCACCGCCTCGGCGCTGGACGGCAGCGGCGTCCCGTCCGGCCCGGCGCGCAACCGGTTGTTGACCACCACGCGCCAACCGAGCGCCGCGAGGTGCAGCGCATACGCGCGACCGAGACCGATGCCGGCGCCGGTGACGATGACCACGGGCCGGGAACCGTCGGATGCCTTGACCATGGGTGGTCGTCCTTGTCAGTCTTGGAGTGAAAGTCGCGGGACATCATACCCGCACGGGGGACTTCGCCATGACCGACCGCGACGCGCGCATCGCGCGCATGCTCGACAAGGACGAGATCAGGGACGTGCTGGCGTGCTACGCACGCGGGGTCGACCGGGGCGACGGGCCGCTGCTCAAGTCCTGCTACCACCCCGACGCCATCGAGGAGCACGGCGGGCGCTACACGGGCAACGCGCACGAGTACGTGGACGGCGCCATCCCGCGCATCATGAAGATGGACGCCATGCAGCACGTGCTCGGCAACAGCCACTTCGATTTCGTCACCGCCGACCTCGCCTACGTCGAGACCTACCTCGTGACGCTCGCGCGCATGACCGTCGGCGGCGAGACGCTCGACACCTTCACCGGCGGCCGCCTCATCGACCGCTTCGAGCGCCGTGACGGGCGCTGGAAGATCGCGCATCGCCGCACCATCTTCGATTGGAACCGCGACACGCCGATGCGGCAAGGCTGGGTCGGCGGCATGTTCGTGCCCGGCACGCCCGGCATGCGCATGGGCGTGAAGGGCGAGACGGACCCCTCCTACGAGCGGTTCTGAGCCGCGCATGGGCCGTCCCGACGCTCCGTTCCGCAGGACCGCGTTCCCCTCCTCGCGCCTGCGCGTCGAACGGCGCGCCGACGGCACGATCGTCGCGACGCCGGAGCTGCCGCTCGCCGCGCACGATCCCAACCTGCCGCGCGAGCTCATGCGCCGCGCCGCGGAGCACCCCGGGAAGACCTATCTCGCCGAGCGGCAGGGCGGCGCGCAGGGCCCGTGGCGCCTCGCGAGCTACGGCGAGGTGGACCGGCTCGCGCGCGCGGTGGCGGCGTGGCTGCTGCGCGCAGGCATCGGCGCGGACCGCTCGCTGCTGATCCTGTCCGGGAACTCGATCGCGCACGCGGTGGTGAAGTACGGCGCGATGGCGGCCCACCTGCCCGCCTGCCCCGTGAGCACCAACTACGCCACCATGGGCGGCGACTACGGCCGGTTGCGCCATGTCATCGGGCTGGTGAAGCCCGCCGTGGTGTTCGCCGAGCACACCGCGACCTTCAAGGCGGCCCTGGAGACGGTCGACTTCGGCGATGCCGTCATCGTCACCGACGAACCCGCGCTCGTCGCGCGGACCGCGGGCGGCGGACGCGTGATCGCCACCGCCGAGGTCTTCGCGACGCCGGCCGGGCCCGAGGTCACGCGCTCGATCGAGGCCATCGATCCCGATGCGCCGACGCTCTACATGCTGACCTCGGGCAGCACCAGCCTGCCGAAGGCGGTCGTGCAGACCCAGCGCATGATCACCGCCAACCTCGCGCAGGGCCGCCAAGTGCTCGGCGAGACCGCGGGCTGGAGCGACGTGATGCTCGACTGGCTGCCCTGGAACCACGTCTCGGGCGCCTTCACCAAGATGGGGACGCTGGTGTCGGGCGGCACGCTCTACATCGACGGCGGCCGGCCCATGCCCGGCGCTCCCTTCGAAGAATCGCTGCGCAACCTCAAGGAGGTCGCGCCGAAGTTCTATGTCAACGTGCCGTTCGGGTACGCGATGCTGGCCGATGCCCTCGATCGCGACGAGGAGCTGCGGCGGCGTTTCTTCGGCAACCTGCGGCTCGCGCTCTACGGCGGCGCCGGGCTGCCGCAGGCGCTCTACGACCGCTTCCAGCAGCTCGCCGTGGACACCATCGGCGAGCGGATCTTCTTCACCACCGGCTACGGCGCCACCGAGACCTCGTCGGGCTGCATGGCCATCTACTTCCCGACCGAGGAGGTCGGCATCGGCCTGCCGATGCCGGGCCTCACGATGAAGCTGGTGCCGCAAGGCGACCGCTACGAGGTGCGGCTCAAGGGTCCGATGGTGACGCCGGGCTATCTCGGCCAGGGCGAGCGCAACCGCGGGATCTTCGACGAGGAAGGGTTCTATCGCACCGGCGACGCCGCGCAACTGCATGACCCGGACGACCTCGGCAAGGGCCTCAAGTTCGCCGGTCGGCTGTCCGAGGAGTTCAAGCTCTCGAACGGCACCTGGGTCACCGCCGGGCGGCTGCGCGCGCTGCTCATCGAGGCCCTCTCGCCCTTGGTCGCGGACCTCCTGTTGTGCGGCGAGGAGCGCGACCGGCTCGCGCTGCTGGCGTGGCCCAAGGTCGCGGTCGACGACGCGCTGCGCGCGGAGCTCGCGCGGCGGATCGCCGCCTTCAACGAGGGACGCGGCGCCAGCGAGCGCATCACGGCGATCGGCCTGCTCGAGGAGCCGCCCCGCGCCGATGCCCACGAGGTGTCGGACAAGGGCACCATCAACCAGCGCGTCGCGATGACCCGGCGTGCAGCCGATGTCGAGCGGCTCTACGACGTGCCGCCCGGTCCGGCGGTGATACTGCCCCGCGGGGCCTGAAGGGCCGAGGCCCGGAGGAGATCGAGATGGAACTACGGAACTGCGTCGCCCTCGTCACGGGCGCCAACCGCGGCATCGGCGAGGCCTTCGTGAGGGTGCTGCTCGCCGAGCGCGGCGCCGCCAAGGTCTACGCGGGGTCGCGCGATGCGGCGGCGGCCCTGCACCTCGAACGCGAGTTCCCGGGCCGCTGCGTGGCCATCGAGCTCGACGTCACCGACCCCGCCGAGGTCGCGGCGGCGGCGGAACGCTGCGGCGACGTGGGCCTGCTCGTCAACAACGCGGGGCTCTTCACCAACGAGCTGCTGATCGGCGCGGCCGACATGTCGCATGCGCGCGCCGAGATGGAGGTCAATTTCTTCGGCCCGCTCGCCATGACGCGGGCCTTCGCGCCGGTGCTGAAGCGCAACGGCGGCGGTTGCGTGCTGAACGTGCTGTCGGCGGCGGCGATCGTCGCGCTCCCGAACATGGGCGGCTATTCGCCGTCCAAATCGGCCGCGCGCATGCTCTCGACCTCCTCGCGGGCCGAGCTCGCGCCCCAGGGCACGCATGTCGCCGCGCTCATCGTCGGGTCCGTCGAGACCCGGATGGCCGCGCACGTGCAGGGCGCCAAGGAGAAGCCCGAGGACATCGCGCGCGCCGGCCTGCGCGCGGCCGAGCGCAACATCGACGAGCTCGACACCGACCGGATGGCCGTCGAGGTCCGCGCCTCGCTGCAGCTCGACCCCAAGGGCCTCGAGAAGCGGCTCGCGAAGATGCTCTACGCGACCAGCATCAGCACCGGGCGCTGAGCGCCCGGCACCCGACGCGGGTCAGAACAGCGGCGTGCGCGCAGCGAGCGCCGCGATGTGCGGCTACCGCGTGGTGCCCGTCGCCTGCGACGCGCAGGGCAACATCGATCTCACCGACCTCCGCGCCAAGACCACCGCGCACGCGCGCGATCTCGCCGCGCTCATGGTCACCTACCCTTCGACGCACGGCGTGTTCGAGACATCGATCCGCGAGGTGTGTGAGCTGATCCACGCGCATGGGGGCCAGGTGTACATGGACGGCGCCAACATGAATGCGCAGGTGGGACTCACCTCGCCCGGCCACATCGGCGCCGACGTCTGCCACCTCAATCTCCACAAGACGTTCTGCATCCCGCACGGCGGCGGCGGTCCCGGCATGGGGCCCATTGGCGTCGCCGCGCACCTTGCGCCTTTCCTTCCCGGTCATCCGGTCGCCCCCGGCGGCGCTAAAGCGACGGCCGGCGGCCCGCGCATCGGCGCGGTTTCGGCCGCGCCCTATGGCTCGGCCTCCATCCTCGTTATATCGTGGATGTACATCCGCATGATGGGGCCGGCCCAGCTCGCCGAGGCCACCCGACGCGCCATCCTCAACGCCAACTACGTCGCGAAGCGCCTCGAGGGCCGCTTCCCCGTGCTCTACCGCGGCGAGAGCGGGCTCATCGCCCACGAGTGCATCATCGACCTGCGCGGGTGGAAGAAACACGGGCTCGAGGTCGAGGACGCCGCGAAGCGCCTGATGGACTACGGCTACCATGCGCCCACCATGTCGTTCCCCGTTCCCGGCACGCTCATGATCGAGCCCACCGAGAGTGAGTCCAAGGCCGAGCTGGACCGTTTCTGCGACGCGATGATCTCGATCCACGCCGAGATGCAGGCCGTCGCAGAAGGCGCGAGTGATCGTGCCAACAACCCGCTCAAGCACGCGCCCCACACCGCGAAGGTTGTCTGCGCCGACACCTGGCAGGTTGAATGCGGAAAGCCGGAAGCGGGGTTCCCGGCGTGGGGCGGATCCATCACCCTTGACGCTGAAAATCGCGCGCTCCGTGTCCCGGGCCTGATTCTTCCCGCTCGAAAAATCGCGGGGCCGAAAAGCTTGTCGGTCCATCGATGCCGGCGTTGATTCGCAACGGCTCCACGCCGTACGCCCCATGAAAACCGACCTCAGCCGCCGTTCGTTCCTCCGCGCGACTTCACTCGCCGCCGGCGCCACGCTCGCCACCCGCGCCATCACCCCCGCGCGCGCAGCCAATGCCGGCGCCAACGACGCGATCCGCATCGGCATCATCGGCCTCAACAAGGGATCCCAACACCTCAAGACGCTCCTGCAGATGCCCGACGTGCGTGTCGCGGGTCTCTGCGATCTCGATCCCGCGGTCCTCGCGCGCATCGCGAAATCCATCCCGGAGGCGAAGGGAAAACCCTTCCTCACCACCGACGCCCGCGAGCTGATCGCCCGCAAGGACATCGACGCCGTCATGGTCGTCGCCTGCAACCACTGGCACGCGCTGCTGACCATCTGGGCCTGCCAGGCTGGCAAGGACGTCTACGTCGAAAAGCCGATGTCGCGCACCGTGTGGGAGGGTCGGAAGATGATCGAGGCCGCGACCAAGTACGGGCGCATCGTGCAGGTCGGCACCCATTACCGTTCCGAGACCGGCCTCGCCGACGCGATCAAGTACCTCCACGCCGGTGAGCTCGGGAAGATCCATCACATCCGCGCCATCGTCTACAACCTGCGCCTGTCGATCGGCCGCCGTCTCCCGTGGTATCCGACCGACGTCAACTACGACTACTTCTGCGGTCCGGCGCCGGTGCGCCCGCTCGAGCGCAACCGCATGCACTACGACTGGCACTGGAACTGGGAGACCGGCAACGGCGAGCTCGGCAACAACGGCGTGCACGTGCTCGATATCGCGCTTCGCATCGCGCGCCACGATGTCGCGCCGCGGCGCATCATGAGCTGCGGCAACCGCTACGGCATCGATGACGTCGCCGAGACGCCCAACACCCACCTCGCGGTCTACGATTACCCCAGCATTCCCCTGATCTTCGAGCACCGCGCGCTGCCGGCGAAACCCGGTGTTTCCTATCTGGACCAGGTCGGCGGACTCCGCACCGGCGTCATTGCGTACTGCGAGGGCGGCACCGTCGCCGGCCTCGTCGGGGCGACCGCCTTCGACAAGGACAACAAGGTCATCAGGAAATTCCCGGGCGACGGTGGCGGCACGCACGTGCGAAATTTCCTCAACGCGATGCGCTCGCGCCGGAAGCAGGATCTCGCCGCGCCCGTCGAGACGGGCCACCTCTCCGCCTCGCTCTGCCACTACGGCAACATCTCGTACCGCGTCGGCGAATCCGCCGCGCCCGCGCAGGTCGATGCCGCGCTCGGCAGTTTTCCCGCCGCCCAGGGCATCCACCGCGAACTGCAGACGCACCTCGGCGTCCACGGGATCGACCTCGCGCGCCGACCGTTCCAACTCGGCCCGTGGCTTGATCTCGACGCCAGCGGCGACGGCATCACTGCCGTCGGCACGCCACGCCCCGGCGCCCTTGAGCACGCGCGTTTTCTGCTGAAGGAGACGCAGCGCGCCCCGTACGCCATCCCCGACGTCGTCTGAGCTCCCTACGCGCAAACACAGCGGCGCTTTCATCGCTCAGCGACGTCTCCCTCGCGGAGCTTGAGCGGCGGCTCGTCGCCAATGGTTTCAAGGCCTCCCACGCGGCTCCCTTGCTGCGGGCGCATTACGCCGGCGGGCAACTGCCGCCGGACGACACCGGGCCGCGCAGACCACCCGCCGGACTGCGCGAACACCTCGCCGCCGAATTCCCCGGCGGCACCGCAACCCTCGCGCGGCGTCACGTCGCCGGCGACGGCACCGTGAAGCTGCTGTTGCGGCTCGCCGATGGACGTACCGTGGAAAGCGTGCTCATGCCGGATTTTGGTCCGCAGCGCGCCGCCGGTTGCGTGTCCTC
>RFTM01000251.1 GCA_009923475.1 Gammaproteobacteria bacterium
GAGCACCGCGCGGTAGGCGCGGCGCGCCTCGGCGGTGCCCAAGGAATTGATCTGCAGCGTGACGCGGCCGATGCCGAGCCGCCGCCAGAACGCCGCCGTCAGCGCGATCAGCTCGGCGTCGATGTCGGGGCCCGGGAAGCCGACCGCCTCGACGTCGACCTGGTGGAACTGGCGGAAGCGGCCCTTCTGCGGCTTCTCGTGGCGGAACATCGGCCCGATGCACCAGAGCTTGTGGCGGGCGCCGCGCAGCATGCCGTTCGAGATGAGCGCGCGCGCGATGCCCGCA
Organism: Gammaproteobacteria bacterium; assembly: GCA_009923475.1. Lineage (GTDB taxonomy): Bacteria > Pseudomonadota > Gammaproteobacteria > Steroidobacterales > Steroidobacteraceae > UBA964. Next base: position 287 of record RFTM01000251.1, read on the forward strand.
GTGGCCTCGGGGCGCAGGGTGAGGCGCTCGCCGCCCTTGTCCTCGAAGCTGTACATCTCTTTTTCGACGACATCGGTGTGCTCGCCGATGGCGCGCTTGAAGAGGTCGGTGTGCTCGACCACCGGCACGCGCATCTCGTCGTAGCCGTAGGCGTGCAGCAGGTCGCGCACCGCGGCCTCGAGCTGTTGCCACAGCGGCGCCTCGGTCGGCAGCAGGTCGTTCATGCCCTTGACGGGCGGGATGGCGGCGCTCATCGGGATTCCGCCGCGGTCGGCGAGGCCGGTGTGGATGTCGACGACGCCGGCGCGGACGAAGCTGCGGGCGCGGGCACGGGCGGCAAGGCGCGCAACGCGCCGGAGGCCGTCACCTCGAAGCGCGCGACGGCGTCGCGGACCGCATCCGCCGGGAGCGCCGTGACGCGGCCGTCGAGCTCGAAGCGGGTGACATCGCCGCGGCCGAGCGTGACGCGCAGCGGCGGCCGCCCCGTCGCGGTGACGCGCTGGCCGGCGCGGATGATCTGGTAGAGGCGACGTCCGCCCTGCGCGTCGAACACCTCGGCCCAGCAATCCGCTTGGGTGGTGAACGCCAAGACCACCTCGCCCGCCGCCGCGACCGGGGTCGGCGCCGGAGTCGCCGTCGGCGCAGGCGCGACGGTGACAGGCGCAACGGGGGGAGGCGCAGGCTGTGCTGCCGGCGCTTGCGCTGCCGTAGCCTGTACCGCGGGAGCCGCTACGGGCGCAGCTACCGGTGCCGCGGCGCGCGGCGCGTCGCGCAAGCCGGCGCCCTGCAGGATCCACCATGCGGCGAGCCCGATGGCGAGCGCGCCTGCGACCGCGGCCAGCAGGCGACCCCAGCGGCGGGTGTCGATGACGCGCGGCGCCTGCGGCGCGCGGGTGAGATCGGGCAGCGCCTGCTTGGCGCCCTCCTCGGCCGACCACCGCGCGAGCAGCTCGTCGACGGGCGCGCCCAGGAATTCGGCGTAGCGGCGCAGGTGGCCGCGCGCGAACACCGCCGCGCCGAGGTCGGCGTAGCGGTCGGCCTCCAAGGCCTCGATGATCGCGCGGTCGCAGCGCAGGGCCTCGGCCGCCTTGCCGAGGTCGAGGCCGCGCCCGGCGCGAAGACCGGCGAGCAGCTGGCCGATCGAGGGGGTGACGGGCTCGCTCACGGTCGCGCTCCCATCGCCGCGCCGAGCTTGTCGCCGAGGCGCACGCGCACCCGGTCGTTGACGCGCCCGGCGAGCTGGCCGCAGGCGGCGTCGATGTCGTCGCCGCGGGTGCGGCGGATGGTGGCGAGCACGCCGCGCTGCAGCAGCTCGTCGCGGAAGGCGGTGATCGCGGACATCGGCGAACGGCGGAAGCGCGTGCCCGGGAACGGGTTGAAGGGGATGAGGTTGAGCTTCGCGGGCTTGCCGCGCATCAGGCGCGCGAGCTCGCGCGCGTGCGACGGCTGGTCGTTGACGCCGTCGAGCATCACGTACTCGAAGGTGATGCTGCGGCCGTTCTGCTCGTCGATGTAGTGCCAGCAGGCCTCGAGCAGCTCGGCGATCGGGTGCTTGCGGTTGATGGGCACGAGCTCGTCGCGCAGCGCGTCGTCGGGCGCGTGCAGCGACACCGCGAGCGCGCAGTTGGTCTCCTCGGCGAGCTTGTAGATCTGCGGCACGAGGCCGGAGGTCGAGAGCGTGACGCGGCGCCGCGAGATGTCGAACCCGAGGTCGTCGAGCATGATGCGCACCGCCGGCACGACGTTGCGGAAGTTGGCGAGCGGCTCGCCCATGCCCATCAGCACGACGTTGGTCACCGGCCGCAGGCCGCCCGGCTCGAGGCCGAGCTCGCGGTTGGCGAGCCAGACCTGGCCGACGATCTCGGCGGTGGTGAGGTTGCGGTTGAAGCCCTGCTGCGCGGTCGAGCAGAACGCGCAGTCGAGCGCGCAGCCCACCTGCGAGGAGATGCAGAGCGTGCCGCGGTCGGTCTCCGGGATGAACACCATCTCGAAGGCCTGCGCGCCATCGGCGCGCAGCAGCCACTTGCGCGTGCCGTCGGCGGAGTCGTGGCGCGAGAGGACCTCGGGCGCCCGGATGACGGCGCGCTCCTCGAGCTGCGCGCGGAAATCGCGCGCGAGGTCGGTCATGGAGGCGAAGTCGCCCTCCACGCGCTTGTACATCCAGTTCATGAGCTGGCGCGCGCGGAAGGGCTTGCTGCCGAGCGACGCGACGAACTCCTCGAGCGCGGGCCTCTCGAGCCCGAGCAGGTGGGTGCGCGCGTCGTCGGCAGCGGCGTCCATGACGGCTCTGCGCGGCGGTCAGCCGCGCGGGCAGATCTCGATGGAGCGGAAGAAGTAGGCGATCTCCTGCGCGGCGGTCTCGGGACCGTCGGAACCGTGCACGGTGTTCGCCTCGATGCTCTGCGCGAGGTCGGCGCGGATGGTGCCGGGCGCGGCCTTCTTGGGGTCGGTGGCGCCCATGATCTCGCGGTTCTTGGCGATGGCGTTCTCGCCCTCGAGCACCTGCAGCATGACGGGGCCGGAGGTCATGTACTTGACGAGGTCGTTGAAGAACGGACGCTCGCGGTGCACGGCGTAGAAGCCTTCGGCCTCGCGCTGCGAGAGGTGCTGCATGCGGGCCGCGACGACGCGCAGGCCGGCCTGCTCGAAGCGGCGGTAGACCTCGCCGATCAGGTTGCGGGCGACGCCATCAGGCTTGACGATCGAAAAAGTGCGCTCCAGCGCCATGGGAAGGTTCCTTGAAGGTTGTGGACGGGACGGGTGATGAAGACAGGCGCCCGGCCCAAGACGGCCGGACAAACGCGCATTGTACCCGGCCCGGACCTCGACCGCCAACGCGGCCTTCGGCGCAAGTCACTGGCGAAAAAGGGGTTTTTAGACGTTGAAGCTTTCGCCGCAACCACATTCGCCCTTGACGTTGGGGTTGCGGAACTTGAAGGCCTCGTTGAGGCCCTGCTTCACGAAGTCGACCTCGGTGCCGTCGATGAGCGGCAGGCTGTCGCGGTCGACGAAGACCTTCACGCCGCGGTCCTCGAAGACGATGTCGGCGGGCGTGGTGTCGTCGGCGTAGTTGACCACGTAGGCGAAGCCCGAACAGCCGGTC
>RFTM01000252.1 GCA_009923475.1 Gammaproteobacteria bacterium
CTCGGCGAGCATCGTGGCCACCGCGACCTGCTCTACCTCGTGGCCGTCGCGGAACGCATGCTGCAGCGCATCCCCGAGGCGCTGGGGACGCTCGCCACGCTGCAATCCTTCCATCCCCGCTACTCGCGGCTCTTCCAGGAGCGCGGCCACTGCCACGTGGCCCTGCGCGATGCGCCCAAGGCCATCGAGGCCTTCGAATGGGCGATCCGCTACAACCCCGCCCTGCCCGCAAGCTGGCAGGCGCTGGAGCGGCTCTACCGCATCGCGGGCCGGCCGCAGGACTCCGCCAACGCGGCGAGCCATGTGGCCAAGCTCGCCTCGCTGCCGGCCGCCGTCGTGGCCGCGCGCGGCATGGTCGCGGACGGGGACTTCCAGGACGCCGAGCGCACCATCCGCGCCCATCTCGCCGAGCATCCCGACGATGTCGAGGGCCTGCGCGTGCTCTCGATGATCGCCCGGCACTTCGAGTACAACACCGATGCCGAAGTGCTGCTCGACAAGCTGCTCGCCAAGTCTCCCGACTACAACTCGGCGCGTTACGACCTGGTGCTCACGCTCGTCGACCTGCACAAGCACCAGCGCGCGCGCGAGGAGGCGGAGCGGCTGATGGCCGCCGAGCCGCGCAATCCCGGCGTCAAGGTCACCCACGCCGGCATCCTGATGGCCTTGGGCGATGTCGACGGCTCGATCGATCGCTATCGGCAGCTGCTGCAGCAGATGCCACGCGACGCCGAACTGCACCAATCGCTGGGCCACGCCTACAAGACCAAGGGCGAGACGGCCAAGGCCATCGCGTCCTACCACGACTCCGTCGAGGCCCGGCCCGACTTCGGCGAGGCCTACTGGAGCCTCGCCAACATGAAGACCTACCGCTTCACCGATTTCGAGATGCAGCGCATGCGCCAGTACGAGGCGCAGCCCTACCTGCAGACCGCCGACCGCTACCACCTGTGCTTCGCGCTCGGCAAGGCGCTCGAGGACCGCGGCGAGTACGCCGAGTCCTTCACCTACTACGCGCGCGGCAACGCCCTCAAGAAGGAAGGCAGCCTCTACCGCCCTGCCGCCCAGGAACGCGCCGTGCGGCGCCAGATCGAGATCTGCACGCCGGAGTTCTTCGCGGCGCGGCAAGGCTGGGGCTGCCCCGACGGCTCGCCCATCTTCGTGCTCGGGCTGCCGCGCGCAGGCTCGACCCTCATCGAGCAGATCCTCGCCTCGCACCCCGAGGTCGAGGGCACGATGGAGCTCGCCAACATCCCGCGCCTCGTAGGCGCGCTCGGCAGCGGCGACAAGTTCGGCGACACGCACTACCCCGGCGTGCTGCCCGACCTCGGGGCGGAGCAGTGCCGCGGGTTCGGCGAGGCCTACATCCGCGACACGCAGGTCTACCGCGCCGCGGGCAAGCCGTTCTTCATCGACAAGATGCCGAACAACTTCCGCAACATCGCGCTGATCCAGCTGATCCTGCCGAACGCGCGGATCATCGACGCCCGGCGCGACGCGATGGACTGCTGCTTCAGCAACTTCAAGCAGCTCTATGCGAACGGCCATCCCTTCGCCTACGACCTGGAGGACATCGGCCGCTACTACCGCTCCTACGTGACCCTCATGGACCACTGGGAACGGGTCCTGCCGGGCCGCGTGCTGAAGGTGCAGCACGAGGACGTGTTGGCCGACCTCGAGGGCAGCGTGCGGCGCATCCTCGAGCATTGCGGCCTGCCCTTCGATGAGGCCTGCGTGCAGTTCCACCGCACCGAACGCCGCGTGCACACCGCGAGCGCCGAGCAGGTGCGCCGGCCCATCAACCGCGACGGCGTCGACCAGTGGCGGCCCTACGAGCCTTGGCTCGGGCCGCTGAAAGAGGCCCTGGGCCCGCTCGCGCGCTGACCGCCGGCCACCCCGCACCTACGCCGGAGAAACTCGCTATCATCGTCCCCCGGGGCATCAGCCCAGAGGGGGTCATCGTGGTCGACAACAAGAACGATGCGCCGGCCACCGAGCCGACGCCGGGCAGTTCCGGGTGGGTCCGCTGGTACGTGTTGCTGGTGATGGTGGGCGTCTATTCGCTCAGCATCGCCGACCGTTATGTCATCTCCACGCTGCTCGAACCCATCCGCCTCGAGCTGCAGCTCACCGACTCGGGCATCGCTTTCCTCACCGGCACGGCGCTCGCCTTGTTCTATGTGCTGTTCGGCTTCCCGCTGTCGTGGCTGATCGACCGCTACAGCCGCCGCAACATCATCGCCATCTCGGTCATCGTCTGGTCCGCCATGACCGCCGCCACAGGCATGGCCCACAGCTACTGGCAGTTGCTCATGGCGCGCATCGGCGTCGGCGTCGGCGAAGCGGGCGGCACGCCCGGCGCGAGCTCCATCCTCTCCGACTACTTCCCCGCCGCCCAGCGGCCCATGGCGCTCACCGTGTTCGCGCTGGGCGCGTCGATCGGCGCTTGGGTCGGTGCCGATGTCGCGGGGCAGCTCGCCGATGTCTACGGCTGGCGTCACGTTTTCCTGTGGCTCGGCATCCCCGGCGTGCTGTTCGGCCTGCTGATCTTCCTCACCGTACGCGAGCCGAAACGCGGCCAGCTCGACCTCAACCAGACCGAACAATCGCCGAGCTTCGGCGCGACCTTCAAGTACCTCATGCAGCAGCGCTCCGCCGTGCATGTGATGCTCGGCAGCGCGCTGACCGCACTTTGGGGTTGGGGTCTCGTCTGGTGGACGCCGACCTTCCTGGTACGGAACTTCGGCATGACCGCGGGAGAGGCGGGCGTGTTCACCGGTCCGATGCACCTCTGGGGCGGCAGCCTCGCCACGCTGTTCACCGCGTGGCTCGTGGCGCAGCGCTCCATGATCGATCCGCGGCGCGTGGTCTGGCTGATGGGCGCAGTGATCGGCGTCGCGACGGTGGTCTCGTACTTCATCTACACCAGCAACTCGCTCGACAGCATCGAGATCCTGCTCTGGATCTTCATCCCCTCCATCTACTTCTACATCGGCCCTTGCTTCGGGCTGCTCAACAACCTCGCCGAACCGCGGATGCGCGCCATGTTCTGCGCCTTCACGCTGTTCGTGGCCAACGTCGGCAACCTCATCATCGCCCCGCAGTTGGTGGGCCTGCTGAGCGACCACTACGCCGCGGGCGGCATGGACCACGCCCAATCGCTGCGCGCCGCGATGCTGTGGCTGGTACCGACCGGTCTCTGGGCCACCTTCCACTACTTCTGGTCGGCGCGGCAGATCGTCGCCGACCAGACGCGCGCCACCGGCATCAACCCCATCGCAGAGGCCCGTCCGTCGTGAGGAACACCCTGACCCGCCGCAACGCGCCGCTCGCCTTCCTCGCGGCGCTCTTGCCGCTGTCGGCGCTGCCTGGCGTGGC
>RFTM01000253.1 GCA_009923475.1 Gammaproteobacteria bacterium
AAGGCAGCACCGTGTGGCTGCTGCCCGAGAACCCGGACTTCGAGCCCATCCGCGTCAACCTGCGCGAAGAGCCGCTCATCATCGAAGGGGTGGTGGTCGGTGTGCTGCGCCGTGGCGCGAGCGGGCCGGGCAAGTCCGTCGGTCTCATGTAGTCCAGCCGCACGAGTCCGGGCCCTCCCGGGAGACCACCATGGCCGATCTGATACTGCGTCCCTCACCGGGCGCGATGGGCAACCATTCCCTGAAGAAACCGCGGCGATCGGTGCGCGCTGCGCTGCGGCGCTACACCTGTCCCTGCGGCTGCGGCCGCAACGGTTGGTTCTCGCAGCCACGCACGCTGCGTGCGGCAGCGGTGCGCGGCGCGCCGGAGCCCGCGTGAAGCCGCAGGCGGCGCGCAGCGGCGGATGCCATGGCTACCCATCCCTCGGAGAACGAGTCCCCGGATGCCGGGGCAGCGTCGGCGACAGACGGCCTCGCGGCCGGTCTTGCCGGCCTGCTCACCCATCCGGCCATCTGGCGTGGCCGCGGCCTCGCGCGCAGCGACACGCACCCCACGGGCTACACGCGTCTCGATGACGCGCTGCCGGGGCGGGGCTGGCCTGCCGCCGGCCTCACCGAGATCCTCACCTGTCGTCCCGGTCTCGGTGAGCTGCGCTTGCTGCTGCCGCTGCTCGCCGCGCTCGGCGCCGCGCAGCCGCCGCGTTGGGTCGCCTGGGTGTCGCCGCCCTTCGAACCCTATGCGCCTGCGCTCGCCGCGGGTGGCGTGCCGCCCGGGCGCCTGCTGGTGATCCGCGCCGCCGAACCCCTGTGGGCGCTCGAGCAGACCCTCGACTCGGGCGCCTGTGGCATCGCGCTCGGCTGGCCCGAGTCCGGGCGCCGTCGGGTGCAGGCGCGCGACCTGCGCCGTCTGCAGCTCATCACCCAGCGCCATCGCGCGCCGGCGTTCCTGTTCCGCGGCCTCGAGGCCGTGCGCGAGGCGTCGCCCGCCGAACTGCGCCTCGTGTTCGAGCCGCTGCCGGGCGGCGCGCGACTGCAGCTCCTCAAAAGCCGTGGCGGTCGCCGCGAACCGTTCGAGCTGCATTGGTCCGTGCCGCATCGGCCTGCAGGGGAGGCACCGCATGGCACGGCGTGACCGTGCGGCCTCGACGCGACGCGCCTTCGCGCGGCTCGGCGGCGCGCTGCACGCCTCACCCGCGCTGTCCGCACCGACCGCGGTCAAGGCGCCTGCGGGCGCGCCGCCGGGTCCGCCACCGATCTCGCCGCCGCTGGGGTCCTTGTTCGACACCGCGCCCGAGGCCTGGGTCGCGCTGTGCTGGGCGGCCGACCTCGACCGCCTCGCGCGGCTCGCCCTCGATTTCAGCCCGCGCGTGAGCCTCGAGGCCGACGCGGTGCTGCTCGAGGTGCGTGGCAGCTTCCGGTTGTTCGGCGGGCCGCAGGCGCTCTGCGCGCAGCTGCTTGCGCGTTGCCGTGCGGCAGGCGTCGAGCCGCGTTGGGCGCTCGCGCCGACGCCGCTCGCCGCGCTCGCCCTGGCCCGCGCAGGGCAGGGCGTCGCGGTGCTGGCGCGCGACCGGCTGGTCGGTGCGCTCGCGTCGCTGCCGCTTGCCGTGCTGCGCTGGTCTGACGACACGATCGCGCGGCTCGCCTCGAGCGGCGTGCGTACGGTCGGCGCGGCGCTGCGCCTGCCGCGCGCCGGGTTCGCGCGCCGCTTCGGTCCGGACGCGCTCGCCGATCTCGACCGCCTCGTCGGTCTCGCGCCCGAGCCGCGCCCGGCCTTCGTGCCGCGCGAGCGTTTCCGCGTCCGTCACGAGCCTTCCTTCGAGCTCGCCGCGCAGCCGGCCGTGCTGCGCGAGATCGCTCCGCTGCTCGATGCGCTCGAGTCCTTCCTGCGGGCGCGCGGCTGCGGCATCGACCTCCTGATGCTGCGGCTCGCGGTGCGCGAGCCGCCGTATACATCCGTGACCTTGCGCCTCGCCGCCGCCGAGTGGCTCGCCACGCGCTTTGCGGCCTTGCTCGCCCTGCACCTCGCGCGCACGGCGCTGCCCGCGCCCGTGGTGCGCATCGGGCTGCGCTCGGGCGCGCTGCGCGCGGTGACGTCCGGCAGCGCGGCTTTGTGGCGTCCCGGCGAGCATGGCGGCGGACTCGGCCGCGAGTCGCCCGCGCTCATCGAGCGGCTGCGCGCCCGGCTCGGCAGCGAGGCCGTCTACGGGCTCTGCCTCGTGCCGCGCCACCGCCCGGAGGTCGCCTGGCGTGTCGCCGAGCCGGCGTTGCCGGGTGCCTCGCGCACGGCGGCAGCGTCCGGCGTTCCGGGTCAAGCCCGCGCGTCCGATCCGGCCGACCTGCCGGCGAGCGGCACGCGCCGGCCTCTGTGGCTGCTGCGCGAGCCGGAGCCGCTGCCGTGGCCCTACGAGGCGCTGCAGCGGCTCGAGGGCCCCGAGCGCATCGAGACCGGCTGGTGGGACGGCGCCGATGTCGCGCGCGACTACTACATCGCCCGCGAGCCTTCGGGCGCCGAGGTCTGGGTGTACCGCGAGCGGCTGCCGCCGCACGGTTGGTGGCTGCACGGCGTGTTCGGCTAGGGCCTGCGGTGGTGGCGTCTTCGCCCGGCTACGCCGAGCTGCATTGCCTCAGCAGCTTCAGTTTCCTGCGCGGCGCCTCGCAGCCGCAGGAACTCGCCGAGCGCGCGGTGGCGCTCGGCTACGCGGCGCTCGCCATCACCGACGAATGCTCGGTGGCGGGTGTGGTGCGCGCCCACGCGGCGCTCAAGGGCAAGCCCACGCGGCTCATCGTCGGCGCGGAGTTCCGCCTCGCCTGCGGCACGCCGCTCGTCGTGCTCGCCGCCGACCGTCGCGGCTACGGGCAGCTCTGCCGTCTCATCACCTGCGGGCGGCGCGCCGCGCCGAAAGGGCAGTACCGGCTGACGCGCGACGATGTCCGCGCGTTCATCGAGCCCGGCCACTGCCTGCTGCTCTGGGCGCCGCGTCCCGCCGATCTCGTCGCCGCGGCAGCGGCCATTGGCACCGACGCTGCGACAGCGCTCGAACCCGCGCCGGCCTGGCTGCGCGCGCACTACGCAGGGTCCGCCTGGATCGCCGCCGAACTGCTGCGCGACGGCACCGAGCGCGCGCACCTCGCGGCCTTGGGCGCGCTCGGCGCGGCGCACGGCCTGCCGCTCGTCGCCGCGGGCGCGGTGTGCATGCACGTCCGCGCGCGGCGGCGCCTGCACGACGCGCTCACCGCCATCCGTCTCGGCACCACGGTCGAGGACGCGGGGCTCGCGCTGCTGCCCTCGGGCGAGCGCCACCTGCGCGACCGGGCGCGGCTCGCGCGGCTCTACCCCCCGGCGCTGCTCGCCGAGTCGCTCGCCATCGCGGCGCGC
>RFTM01000254.1 GCA_009923475.1 Gammaproteobacteria bacterium
CGCATCGACCTGCGCGACCTGCCCGCCATCGAGCTCGGCCGCTCGGCCCCGCTCCGGGTGGGCGACGTGGTGCTCGCGATCGGCAACCCGATCGGCCTCTCGGCCACCGTCACGCAAGGCATCATCAGCGCCACCGGCCGCGGCCAGCTCGGCGTCGCCGTCTACGAGAACTTCATCCAGACCGACGCGCCCATCAACGTCGGCAATTCGGGCGGCGCGCTCATCAACACCCGCGGCGAACTGGTCGGCATCAACACCGCGATCGTCGGCCGCAACCTCGGCGTCGAGGGCATCGGCTTCGCGATCCCGGTCGACCTGGTGCGCGGAGTCACCGGCGAGCTCGTGGCGCGCGGCCGCGTGGTGCGCGGCTGGGTGGGCTTCGGCGTGGAGTTCGTCGACGACGCCCGCGCCCGCGCGCTCGGCCTGCCGCGCGGCGGCATCATGGTCGCGCAGCTCTACAACGGCAGCCCCGCCGCGCAGGCCGGGCTCAAGCTCGGCGACGTCATCACCTCGGTCGCGGGGCACGCGCCGGCGAGCGCGCAGGAGGTGCAGGTCCGCATCGCCGCGACCAAGCCCGGCACGGCGCTGATGTTCGGCGTGGCGCGCGGCGAGCAGCGCGGCGATGTCACGCTGCAGGTGGTGGAGCAGCCGCAGCTCGTGCAGCAGGCGCAGCAGCCGGCGCGTTGAGCGCCCCGCCGCGCCGCCTCAGGGCACGCGCTTGATGTCGGCGCCCAGCGCGGCGAGCTTCTCTTCGATGGCCTCGTAGCCGCGGTCGATGTGGTAGATGCGGTCGATGACCGTGCGGCCCTCGGCGACCAGGCCCGCGAGCACCAGCGAGGCCGAGGCGCGCAGGTCGGTGGCCATCACCGGCGCGGCCTGCAGCTTGGGCACGCCCTTGATGATGGCCGTGTTGCCCTCGAGCCGGATCTCGGCGCCCATGCGCCGCATCTCGAGCATGTGCATGAAGCGGTTCTCGAAGATGGTCTCGATGATGGTGCTGACGCCGTCGGCCACGGTGTCGAGCGCCGCGAACTGCGCCTGCATGTCGGTCGGGAACGCGGGGTACGGCGCGGTGCGCAGGTCGACGGCCTTGGGACGGCGTCCGCGCATGTCGAGCTCGATCCAGTCGTCGCCGGTGACGACCGTCGCGCCGGCCTCGACGAGCTTGGCGAGCACGGCGTCGAGATGGCCGGGCGCGGCCTGCTTGAGGCGCACGTGGCCGCGGGTGATCGCGCCCGCCACCAGGTAGGTGCCGGCCTCGATGCGGTCGGGCAGCACGCGGTATTCGGCGCCGTGCAGGCGCTCGACGCCGTCGATGACGATGGTGTCGGTGCCCGCGCCGCGCACCTTCGCGCCCATCGCGTTCAGGAAATCCGCGAGGTCGACGACCTCGGGTTCGCGCGCCGCGTTCTCGAGCACGGTCTGGCCGTCGGCGAGCGCGGCCGCCATCATCAGGTTCTCGGTGCCGGTGACGGTCACCGTGTCGAGCACCAGCCGCGCGCCGTGCAGCCGCTTCGCGCGCGCGCGGATGTAGCCGTTCTCGATCGAGATCTCGGCGCCCATCGCCTGCAGTCCGGCGACATGGATGTTGACCGGACGCGCGCCGATGGCGCAGCCGCCGGGCAGCGAGACGTCGGCCTCGCCGAAGCGCGCGAGCAGCGGCCCGAGCACCAGGATGGAGGCGCGCATGGTCTTGACGAGCTCGTAGGGCGCGACCGCCTGCCGCAGCGTCGTGGCGTCGACCTCGACGTTCATGCGCTCGTCGACCGTGACCGTGACGCCCATGCGGCCGAGCAGCTCGATCATGGTGGTCACGTCCTGCAGGTGCGGCACGTTGCCGACCAGCACCGGCTCGGAAGGCAGCAGCATGCCGGCCAGGATGGGCAGCGCGGCGTTCTTCGCGCCCGACACCCGCACCTCGCCCTCGAGGGGGATGCCCCCCTGCACGTGGAGTTTGTCCATGACGGGGGACCTCAGGCTGGCCGGCGCGCGCCGGCCTCTTCGGGCGTGAGCGCCTCGATGGAGAGCGCGTGGATCTCGCGGCCGACCAGCGGCCCGAGCGTGCGGTAGACGAGCTGGTGGCGCGCAAGGCTGCGCAGGCCGGCGAACTGCGGGGCGACGACCCGCGCCTCGAAGTGCGTCTGGTCGTCGGAGAGGACCCGTACGTCGGCGCCGGGGAGGCCGGCGCGGATCAGGTCGGCGACTTTGTCGGGAGGCATGCCCATCGCGATATGATGCCATCCCATGACCACCCCGCGCACGACCCGCGACCAGGACCTGGTGGAGGCCGGGCGGCGCGCCATCGCCACCGAGCGCCAGGGGCTGGCCGCGCTCGAGGCCCGCATCGACGAGGCCTTCGCCGCAGCCTGCCGCCTCGCGCTCGACTGCCGGGGTCGCATCGTGGTCACCGGCATGGGCAAATCCGGCCATGTGGGCGGCAAGATCGCCGCCACCCTCGCGAGCACCGGCAGCCCCGCGTTCTTCCTGCACCCGGCCGAGGCCAGCCACGGCGACATCGGCATGATCACCCGCGACGACGTGCTGCTCGCCCTCTCCAATTCCGGCGAGACGCCCGAGATCGTCACCTTGCTGCCGCCGGTCGCGCGGCTCGGCGTGCCGATCATCGGGGTCACCGGCAACCCCGCCTCGACCTTGGCGCGCGCCGCCGCGGTGCATCTCGATGTCAGCGTGCCGGCCGAGGCCTGCCCGCTCAACCTCGCGCCCACCGCCAGCACCACCGCCACGCTCGCCATGGGCGATGCGCTCGCGGTCGCGCTGCTCGAGGCGCGCGGCTTCACCGCCCAGGACTTCGCGCGCTCGCATCCCGGCGGCTCGCTCGGCCGCCGGCTGTTGCTGCACGTCGAAGACGTCATGCGCCGCGGCGACGAAGTGCCGAAGGTCGGCCCCGCGACCAGCCTCGCCGACGGGCTGCTCGAGATGTCCCGCAAGGGGCTGGGCATGACCGTCGTGGTCGATGCCGACGGCCACGCGGTCGGCGTGTACACCGATGGCGACCTGCGCCGCTCGCTCGACAAGCGGCTCGACGTGCATGCGGCGCGCATGGACGAGGTCATGACCCATCCCTGCAAGACCATCGGCGCGCGCGAGCTCGCCGCCGAGGCGGTGCACCTCATGGAAAAGCACCGCATCAACGGCCTGCCGGTGGTCGACGGCGACGGCCGGGTGGTCGGCGCGCTCAACGTGCACGACCTGTTGCGCGCGGGGGTGGTGTGAACACCTTCATCGACCGGTCGCGAGGCTGTGCGGCGCACGCGCTCACGACGCTCGCCGTGGCGACGCTGCTCGCCGGCTGCGCGCCGCAGGACGAGCGCGGCACGCTGCGGCTCGCCTCCAACGACGAT
>RFTM01000255.1 GCA_009923475.1 Gammaproteobacteria bacterium
GACAATCTCACGGTGGGCATCCCGCCCGGACATCCGACCGTGGCGTCGTTGCTGCAGAAGAGCGGCTACCACACCGCGCTGATCGGCAAGTGGAACCTCGGCAACGTTCCGCAGTTCGGGCCCAACAGCCACGGCTATGACGAGTTCTTCGGCATCCGCGCCTCGCAGGCCGACTACTACAGCCACAAGAACGCGTCGGGCAACTACGACCTGTGGGAGAACCTTGAGCCTTCGAAGGAAGAGGGCTACCTGACGGACCTGTTCACCGATCGGGCCGTCAAGGTCATCCAGCGCAAGCAGGACAAGCCGTTCTTCATCAGCCTCTTCTACAACGCCCCCCATACCCCGCTGCAGGCGCCCAACCAGAAGCCTGGCGAGACCGGGGGTGATCGCAAGGCCATCTACCAGGCCATGGTCCAGAGCATGGACGCGGGCATCGGCCGCGTGATGCAGGCACTCAAGGACGCGAACCTGGAAAGGAATACGCTGGTCATCTTTGCGAGCGACAACGGCGGCACCGGCCGGATGGCACGGCTCGGCGATCCCCGCCGCGCCCCGAGCACGGCGCTGGCCTCCGCACTCGCCCCTGTCGGCTCCGTGGTCGACAAGCTGCGCATGCCGCCGCGAGGCGCGCCGGGGGCGCGGCCGTGAGCGCGATCCGCCTGCCGTACCTGCTGTTCGTCGGCGACGAGCGCAACGACTCGAACGCGAAGACGGCCTTCGGCGTCCGCCAGTGGCGCCCGGAGGCCTGCGTCGCGCAGTGGAACCTGCCGGGCGGCACCGTCGACATCGGACTGCCGCGCATGACACCTGCTGAGGCCGTCGCGCAGGGCGCGCGTTCCCTGCTCATCGGCATCGCGCCGGTCGGCGGCGGCATCGCGCCGCATTGGGTCGCGCCGATCTGCGAAGCGATCGAGGCGGGGCTCGATGTGGTCAGCGGCATGCACATGCGGCTCGGCTCGGTCGAGGCGATCCGCGACACCGCCGCCCGCTGCGGTCGCACGCTGCACGATGTGCGGCACAGCGAGGTGCGTTTCCCGGTCGGTACAGGTGTGCGCCGCAGCGGTAAGCGGCTGCTCACGGTCGGCACCGACTGCGCGCTCGGCAAGAAGTACACGGCGCTCGCGCTCACCCGCGCGTTCCAGGCTGCGGGCCACGCCGCGACCTTCCGCGCGACGGGGCAGACCGGCATCCTCATCAGCGGCGCGGGCGTCGCCATCGATGCGGTGGTCGCCGACTTCATCGCCGGCGCGGCCGAATGGCTCTCGCCCGCCAACGCGCCCGACCATTGGGACATCATCGAAGGGCAGGGCTCGCTGCTGCACCCGAGCTACGCGGGCGTCTCGCTCGGCCTGCTGCACGGCTCGCAGCCCGACGCGATGGTGCTGTGCCACGATCCCTCGCGCCTGCACATCGAGGACCATCCCGGATTCCCCATCCCGCCGCTCGAGGAGGTCATGGACCTGCACCTGCGGCATGCGCGGCGCGTGAACCCGGCATCGCGCTTCGTCGGCATCGCGCTCAACACCTCGCGGTTGTCGCCCGATGCGGCTGCGGCGTTGCTGGAGGACACGGGTCGGCGGCATGGCCTGCCGGCCATCGACCCGCTGCGTTCGGACCTTGCGCCCGTGGTGCGGCTCGCGACGGCATGATCCGTGTGATCGGGCTGCCGACGCCTGCGTTGCGGCGGGTGAAAGCGGCATAGCCGACCGGTGATGCATCGTTGATAATCACCCCATGACCACCGCAGTTCGTGCGCTCAAAGTCCGCCTGCTCGACCCGCGCCTCGGCAAGGAATTCCCGCTGCCGGCCTACGCCACCGGCGGCTCCGCCGGGCTCGACCTGCGCGCCTGCCTCGATGCGCCGCTGGAGCTCGCGCCCGGGCGCGCGGAGCTCTTGCCGACGGGGCTTTCCATCTGGCTCGAGGACCCGGGCCTCGCGGCGGTGATCCTTCCGCGCTCGGGCCTCGGCCACAAGCATGGCATCGTGCTCGGCAACCTCGTCGGCCTCATCGACTCCGACTACCAGGGTCCCTTGATGGTGTCCTGCTGGAACCGCGGCAGCACGGCGTACACCGTGCAGCCCGGCGAGCGCATCGCGCAGCTCGTGGTGGTGCCGGTGGTGCAGGTGGCCTTGGAGGTGGTGGACGATTTCACCGCCACCGCGCGCGGCGCGGGCGGCTTCGGGAGTTCGGGGACGCGTTAAGCCCGCTCGACGACCGCCGTCACGCCCATCCCGCCGGCGGTGCACACGGACAGCAGCGCGCGGCGTGCCGTCGGGTCCTGCGACAACAGCTTCGCGGCCGTCGACAGCACGCGTGCGCCGGTCGCGGCGAACGGATGGCCGACCGCGATGCTGCTGCCCTTCACGTTCAGCTTGCTGCGGTCGATGGCACCGAGCGGCGCATCGAGGCCGAGGCGCTCCCGGCAGAACTCGGGCGACTCCCAGGCGGCGAGGGTGCAGAGCACCTGCGCGGCGAAGGCCTCGTGGATCTCGTAGCGGTCGAAGTCCTGCAGCGTCAGCCCCGCATCCTTGAGCATGGCGGGCACGGCGTAGGCGGGCGCCATCAGCAGCCCTTCGTGGCCGCCCGCGAAATCGACCGCCCAGGCCTTGCCGTAGGACAGCCGCGCGAGCACCGGCAGGCCGCGGGCGCGTGCCCATTCCTCGCTCGCGAGCAGCACCGCCGCGGCGCCGTCGGTGAGCGGCGTGCTGTTGCCTGCGGTGAGCGTGCCGGCGGAAGACCGGTCGAAGGCGGTGCGCAGCGAGGCGAGTTTTTCCAGCGAGGCATCGGCGCGCACGTTGTCGTCGCGCGTCAGGCCGGCGAAGGGCGTCACGAGGTCGTCGAAGAACCCGTCCTGCCACGCGGCCGCTGCGCGGCGGTGGCTGTCGTACGCCAATTGGTCCTGTGCCGCACGCGGGATGTTCCAGCGCTTGGCCATCAGCTCGCAGCTCTCGCCCATCGAGAGGCCGGTGCGGCGCTCGCCGGCGTCAGGCACCTGCGGCTTGAAGTGCCGCGGACGCAGCCCGAAGAACGGCTTGATGCGCGCCCAGGCGCTGCGCGCGCGGTGCGCCCGCAGCAGCAGCTGCTGGTACTCGCGCGCATAGACCACCGGCGCATCGCTCACGGTGTCGACGCCTGCCGCGATGCCGGCGTCGATCTGGCCGAGCGCGATCTTGTTGGCGATGGCGATGGCGGCCTCGAGGCTGGTGCCGCAGGCGCGCTGCAGGTCGAAGGCCGGCGTCTGCGGGTCGAGCCCGGAGTCGAGCACGCATTCGCGCGCGAGGTTGAAGTCGCGGGAGTGCTTGATGACCGCGCCCGCGGCCACCTCGCCCAAGCGGACGCCCTGCAGGCGGTGGCGC
>RFTM01000256.1 GCA_009923475.1 Gammaproteobacteria bacterium
ATCGCCGACCTGCACGAGGACGGCCGCCACCTCTACCCCGGCACGGGCGCGGCCGATGAGACGGGCAAGGGCACCGCCGCCGGCACCAAGTACAACGCCCCGCTGCCGCCCGGGGCCGACGATGCCGCCTTCGCGGCCGCCTGGGGACCGGCGCTCGAGCTCCTCGAGTCGCAGCGCCCGGAGTTCATCGTGCTCCAATGCGGCGCCGACAGCATCGCCGGCGACCCGCTCACGCACCTTGCGTTCACGCCCGCCTCGCACCGGCGCGCGGCGACCGACCTGCTGCGCCTCGCCGAGCGCTTGGGCCATGGCCGGGTGCTGGCGCTCGGCGGCGGCGGCTACAACCGCAGCAACATCGGCCAGGGCTGGTGCGCGGTGGTCGAGGGCTTGTTGGGCTAGAATGGGGCGTCACCCCGCGCGAGGCCCGCTGATGTTCCCGAAGAGCATGACCATCGAAGGATTCGATCCCGCTCTCGCCGCGGCCATGTCGGCCGAGCGGGAGCGCCAGGAAGACCACATCGAGCTCATCGCCTCCGAGAACTACGCGAGCCCCCGCGTGCTCGAGGCCCAAGGGTCGGTGCTCACCAACAAGTACGCCGAGGGCTACCCCGGCAAGCGCTACTACGGCGGCTGCGAGTTCGTCGATGTCGCCGAGCAGCTCGCCATCGACCGCGCCAAGCAGCTCTTCGGCGCCGACTACGCCAACGTCCAGCCCCACTCCGGTTCGCAGGCGAACGCGGCCGTGTACCTCGCCCTGCTCAAGCCGGGCGACACCATCCTCGGCATGAGCCTCGACCACGGCGGCCACCTCACGCACGGCGCCAAGGTCAACTTCTCCGGCAAGCTCTTCAACGCCGCCCAGTACGGCATCCGCCCCGACAACGGCGAGATCGACTACGACGCGCTCGAGCGGCAGGCGCTCGAGGTCAAGCCCAAGCTAATCATCGCCGGCTTCTCGGCCTATTCGCGCTACCTCGACTTCCCGCGCTTCCGCGCCATCGCCGACAAGGCGGGCGCGCTGCTGCACGTCGACATGGCGCATGTCGCCGGGCTCGTCGCGGCGGGCGTCTACCCGAACCCGGTGCCCTACGCCGACGTGGTCACCAGCACCACGCACAAGACGCTGCGCGGGCCGCGCGGCGGCATCATCCTCGCGCGCGCCAACGACGAGCTCACCAAGAAGTTCAACTCGCTGGTGTTCCCGGGCACGCAGGGCGGCCCGCTGATGCACGTCATCGCCGCCAAGGCCGTCGCCTTCCTCGAGGCCCTCCAGCCCGAGTTCAAGGAATACCAGCAGCAGGTGGTCGCCAACGCCCGCGCCATGTGCCTGCGCCTGCAGCAGCGCGGCTACCGCATCGTGTCAGGCGGCACCGACAACCATCTCTTCCTCATCGACCTCTCGGACAAGCGGATCAACGGCAAGGAGGCGGACGCCGCGCTCGGCGCCGCGCACATCACGGTCAACAAGAACGCCGTGCCCAACGACCCGCGTCCGCCGATGGTCACGAGCGGCATCCGCATCGGCACGCCGGCCTCGACCACCCGCGGCTTCAAGGAGGCGGAGATGCAGCACGTCGCCGACCTCATCGCCGACGTGCTCGACGCCGAAGGCGCGCCGGAGGCGGTGGCGACCGTGCGCGGCAAGGTCACGGCCCTCTGCCGCCGCTTCCCGGTCTACGAGGCCTCGCAGGCGCGCTGAGGCGCGCTGCGCCGACGGGACGACACCATGCACTGTCCCTTCTGCGGCCACGAAGAGACCAAGGTGAACGACTCGCGGCTCGCCGCCGAAGGCCGGCAGATCCGCCGCCGTCGCGAGTGCCTCGCCTGCGGCGAGCGCTTCACCACCTTCGAGTCCGCCGAGCTCGTCATGCCGCTCGTGGTCAAGAGCCATGGCGAACGCCAACCCTTCGACGAGCAGAAGCTGCGCTCCGGCATCCTGCGCGCCCTGCAGAAGCGCCCGGTGCCGCAGGAGAAGGTGGAGTCCGCCATCGAGCGCATCACCCATCGCCTGCGCGCGCTCGGCGAGCGCGAGGTGCCCTCGCGGCAGGTCGGCGAGTTCGTGATGGACGAGCTGCGACATCTCGACGAGGTGGCCTATGTGCGCTTCGCCTCGGTGTACCGCAGCTTCCAGGACATCGAGGCCTTCCGCGACGAGGTCGACAAGCTGCGCACGCGCCGCCGACGCGAGCCGCTCGCGGGCCAGATGTCGCTGCTCGGCGGCGAGCCGGAAGCCGCAGGCAAGGGGCCGGCCGGCGGCGGCACGACGGCGGGCGGCAAGCCGCCGCGCCGCAGCCACTAGCCGCGCGCCGCTCCCGGCATCCGCGCCGTCCCGCCGACGACCCCCACCATGGACTTCAGCCCCTTCGAGAGACAGGCGATGGCGCGCGCGCTCGAGCTCGCCGCGCTCGGCCGCCGCAGCACCCAGCCCAATCCGCGCGTCGGCTGCGTCATCGCGCAGGGCGAGCGCATCGTCGGCGAGGGCTGGCACCAGCGCGCCGGCGGGCCGCACGCCGAGGTGTTCGCGCTGCGCGAAGCCGGCGAGGCGGCGCGCGGCGCGACGGCCTTCGTCACGCTCGAGCCTTGCGACCATCACGGCCGCACGCCGCCCTGCAGCCAGGCGCTGATCGCCGCGGGCATCGCGCGCGTGGTCTACGCCTGTGGCGACCCCAACCCGCGCGTCGACGGTTCGGGCGCCGCGCGGCTGCGCGCGGCCGGAGTCGCGGTCGCCACCGGTCTCATGGCCGCGGAGGGCGAGGAGCTCAACCTCGGGTTCTTCAGCCGCATGCGCCGCGGACGGCCGTGGCTGCGCCTCAAGATGGCGGCGAGCCTCGATGGCCGCACCGCGCTCGCGGGCGGCGAGAGCCGCTGGATCACCTCGCCCGAGGCGCGCGCCGACGTGCACGCCTGGCGCGCCGAGAGCGCGGCGGTGCTGAGCAGCAGAACCCACAGCAGCTTGCAGGCGATGTGCAGCCCCTGATCCATGGCCATGCCGTAGCGGCCCTGGCACTTGCCCCAGTCGATCAGGGTATGCACACCCCACTCGGCCAGACCCAGCAGCGGTACGCCGGTGATCCAGGCCACAAAGAAACCGTGGGTGCCGGCATGGGCCGTGAGCCACCAGCGCCAGTTGAGCACCTTGTCGCAGCCAGGACATTTTTCGACCGCGATGCGGTCGGTCTGCAGCGGGTAATCGGCCAGCCAATGGGCCAGGACCAGCAGGATCAGCACGTCCAAACCCGAAGGGTCGGCGTTGAAACCGATGGTGGACATGAGGCTCGAAGCGAGGGGCAAAGGGCTCATCGGCTCATTGGGCTGCGGTGGTGTTGCGTAGGCTTTGTGGGCAGCAGGTTTGCGG
>RFTM01000257.1 GCA_009923475.1 Gammaproteobacteria bacterium
TGCTCGCTGCCGCGCTGCGCCGCGACGCGCACGCCGGCGCCGATCTCGACGGCCTTCACGGCGTTGATGCCCATCATCGCGTAGGCGAGGTCGGCGTCGAGGCGGTCGAACACCGGCTCGCCGAGCCCGGGCGGCACGCCGCGGGCGACCACCGTGACGCGCGCGCCCACCGAGTCGCCCTGCTCGCGCAGCTTCCAGATGAGGTCTTCCAGTTCTTTGACGCGCGAGGGGTCGGGGCAGAAGAACGGGTTGTCGTAGGCGGTCTCGGGGGCGACCGGGTCGAGCTCGAGGTCGCCGATGCGGCTGAGGTAGCCGTGGATGCGGATGCCGGCGCGCTGCTCCAGCCACTTGCGGGCGATGACGCCGGCCGCGACACGCACCACCGTCTCGCGCGCCGAGGAGCGGCCGCCGCCGCGGTAGTCGCGGAATCCGTACTTGTGCTGGTAGGTGTAGTCGGCGTGGCCCGGGCGGAAGCGGTCCTTGATCTTGTCGTAGTCGCGCGAGCGCGCGTCGGTGTTCTCGACGAGCAGGCCGATGGCCGTGCCCGTGGTGCGCCCCTCGAAGACGCCCGACAGGATGCGCACCGCGTCGGCTTCCTTGCGCTGGCTGACGAACTTGGAGGTGCCGGTGCGGCGACGGTCGATGTCGCGGGCGAAATCGGCCTCGGAGAGCTCGAGCCCCGGCGGGCATCCGTCGACCACGCAGCCGAGCGCCGGACCGTGGCTCTCGCCGAAGGTCGTGACCTGGAAGAGGCGACCGATGGTGTTACCGGACATGGGCCAGAAGCTGCTCGCGCGTCAACAAAAAAACGCCCCCGCCGCCGCGCTCGAACACGAGCCAGGTGAACGGCAGGCGCGGCCAGCGGCGTCGCACCGTCGCCTCGGTGTTGCCCACCTCGACGACCAGGATGCCGCCCGGGGTCAGGTGCCGCGCGGCCTGCTTGAGGATGACGCGCACCGAATCGAGACCCTCCCGGCCCGCCGCCAATCCGAGGCGCGGTTCGTGCCCGTACTCCGGGGGCAACGAGCGCATCTCGGCCGCCCCGACGTAAGGGGGATTGGACACGATGATATCGTACCGACGCCCTCCGAGGGCCGAGAAATGGTCGGATTCCGTCAGGCGCACGCGGCGCGAGAGCCCGAGCCGACGACGGTTGTCGCGCGCCAGCGCGAGCGCCTCGCGCGAGATGTCGGCGCCCTCGACCCGTGCCTGCGGGAAGTGGTGCGCGCAGGCGAGCGCGATGCAGCCGCCCCCGGTGCACAGGTCGAGGATATGTCGCACGCGCGCCGGGTCGATCCAGGGCCGGAACTGCCGCTCGATGAGTTCGGCGAGCGGCGAGCGCGGCACGAGGGCGCGCGGATCGACGCGCATGGGCAGGCCCGCGAAGAAGGTCTCGCCGGTGAGGTAGGCCGAGGGCAGGCGCGTGTCGATGCGCCGCTCGAGGAGCGCCTCGTAGCGCAGCAGCTGCGCGGGCCGCAGGCGACGCCGCAAGGCCGCCTCGGTGACCGGCCAAGGCAGCCCGAGCGCGCTCCACAGCAGGGCCGCCGCCTCGTCGCCGGCGTTGTCGGTGCCGTGACCGAAGAAAACCCCCGCGCGCGCGAGCCGTCTCGCACCGCGGTACAGCGCGTCGGCGACGGTCGGCGGGGCCGACGGGCGCGGCCGGGCGGGCACCCGCTTGTGGGATAATTCCGTCATGGATGCCCATTCTGCCTCGCCGAGCCTCGGTGCGCGCGCTTTCGTCGCGCTGCAGCACGTGCTGCCGCAGCACACCCTCTCGCGCATCGTGCACGCGGCGGCGCGCGCCCGCACACCGTGGTTCAAGGACCTGCTGATCGGCGCCTTCATGCGCGGCTTCGCGCCGGACCTCTCGGACGCGGTGCGCAGCGACCCGCGCGACTACGAGTCCTTCAACGCGTTCTTCACGCGCGCGCTGCGCCCGGGCGCACGGCCGCTGCCCGCGGCGGCCGACGCCCTCGCCTGTCCGGTCGACGGCACGGTCAGCGAACTCGGCGACATCGACGACGACCGCCTGCTGCAGGCCAAGGGCCGCCATTACACGCTGGGGGCCCTGCTCGCGGGCCGCGAGGACTGGGTGGCGCGCTTCCGCGGCGGCCGCTTCGCGACCATCTATCTCGCGCCCTACAACTACCACCGCATCCACATGGCCTGGGCGGGCGCGCTGCGCGACGCCTGGTTCGTGCCCGGGCGCTTGTTCAGCGTCAACCGCACCACCGCCGAGGGCGTCGCCGGCCTGTTCGCGCGCAACGAGCGCGTGAACCTGTTCTTCGAAGACCAAGGCCTGCATCACGCGCTGCTGATGATCGGCGCGCTCAACGTCGGCAGCATGGAGACCGTGTGGCACGGCGAGGTCGCACCGCGCCGCCCGCGACAGCTCACGCGCCTGCCGGTCGCACCGGCCGACGACGGCGCGCCCTACGCGCTCGGCCGCGGCGACGAGTTGGCGCGCTTCAACATGGGCTCCACCGTGATCCTGCTGTTCCCGCCGGGCGCCGTCGAATGGCGCGCGGGGCTCGCCTCCGGCACCACGGTGCGCATGGGCGAGCCGATCGGCCGCGTCGTGGCCGGTGCCGCGGGCGGCGCCGGCGCGGCCTGAGGCGCAGGCATGGACGCTTGGCGCCCCAGCGCGACCCGTGCGCGGCTCGCCGAGCGCGCGACGCTGCTCTCCGCGACGCGCGATTTCTTCGGCGAGCGCGGCCTGCTCGAGGTCGAGACGCCGATGCTGGTCGGCGCGGCGGTCACCGACACGCACCTTGAATCCGTGTCCGCGCGCCTCGGTGCGCGCACGCTGTACCTGCACACCTCGCCCGAGTACGCCATGAAGCGCCTGCTTGCGGCGGGCAGCGGTGACATCTGGCAGCTCTGCCGTGTGGCGCGCGGCGACGAACGCAGCCGCCTTCACAACCCGGAGTTCACGCTGCTCGAGTGGTACCGCTGCGGCTGGCCGATGGCGCAGCTGATCGACGAGGTCGCGGCGCTGCTGGACACCCTGAGCCTGCGCGCCGGCGGTGCGGCCCGGCCGCTTGTCGTCCGGCGCTACGCCGATGCGTTCCGCGACCTGTTCGGGGTCGACCCGCTGACCGCCCCGGACGCCGTGCTGGCGGCGTTGGCGCGCGACGCGGGACTCGAGGACGGCACTGCAAGCCGCAGCGGCGGGACGGCGCCCGCACGCGACGACCTGCTCGATTTCCTCCTCGGCGCGAAGCTCGGCCCGACGCTGGGCCGCGGCGAGTGGCTGGCCCTCACGCACTGGCCGGCCTCGCAGGCCGCGCTCGCGCGGCTCGACCCCACCGACCCGCGCACCGCGCTGCGCTTCGAGGTCTACGCGGACGGCA
>RFTM01000258.1 GCA_009923475.1 Gammaproteobacteria bacterium
TTCACGCCGACCTACGCCGAATACATCTTCCTCAAGGGACGGCGCGTGCTCGCCGACCAGATGGAATACCTGATCGCGCACTTCCCGCGCAGCAGCCCCCTGCACGGGCGCATCCGCCACCTGATGTCATGATTTCAGGGTCCGCGTCGTGCGTGGCCACGGCTACAATCCGCGCGTGGTCTACCTCGTCGACGCTTCCGTCTATGTGTTCCGGGCGTACTACTCGATGCCGCCCGACATGCTCGACCGCGACGGCAATCCCGCGCACGCGCTGTTCGGCTTCGCGCGCTTCCTCGGCGACGTGATCGAACGCGCGCGGCCGCGCTACCTCGCGGTCGCCTTCGACGAGAGCCTCGAGACCTCGTTCCGCAACCGCATCGACCCTTCGTACAAGGCGAACCGCGACCCGGCGCCCGAGGACCTCAAGCGGCAGTTCGCCGGTTGCCGCGAGTTCTGCCGCCTGCTCGGCGTCGCCGAGTACGGCAGCGGCGAGTACGAGGCGGACGACATCATCGGCACGCTGGCTGCGCGGCTGCGCGGCGAAGGGCTGCCCGCCACGCTCGTCACGCGCGACAAGGACCTCGCGCAGCTCGTCCGCGAGGGCGACATCTACTGGAACTACACCGAGGACCTCAGGCTGCGCCACCACGAGATCGAGGGCCGCTTCGGCGTCGCGCCCGAGCGCTATGCCGACTACCTCGCGCTGACCGGCGACGCGGTCGACAACATCAAGGGCGTGCCGGGCGTCGGGCCGAAGACGGCCGCCGTGCTGCTCAAGGAATTCGCCTCGCTCGAGGAGCTCTACGACGACCTCGAGTCGGTGCGCGCGCTGCCCTTGCGCGGCGCGGCGAAGCTGCCCGAGCGGCTCGCCGAGCACCGCGACGCCGCGTTCCTCGCGCGGCGCCTCACCACCATCGCCTGCGACATGCCGCTCGCCGCCTCGCGCGAGGACCTGCGGTTGCGCGCGCCCGACCTCGCGGCGCTCGAGGCCTTCTTCGACCGCCACAACTTCGGGCCGACGCTGCGCCGCCAGGGCGAGCGGCTCGCCAAGTTGGCGGCGACATGAGCGCGCCGGGCACGGGCGGCGAGGGCGGGGCGCAGGGTGCGGGCGCCGGTCCCGGCGCTTGGCCGTGGCGCAGCTTCCTGCCGTGGTACTGGCCGAGCTGGGCGGCGCTCGGGCTGCTGCGGCTGCTGGCGCGGTTCTCCTATCCGTCGCTGCTGCGGCTCGGCGGCGCGCTGGGCGGCGCGCTCTCGCACCTGCCGCTGCCGCAGAAGAAGGTCGTGCGGCGCAACCTCGCGCTCTGCCTGCCGGAGCTCGACGCTGCGGCGCGCGAGGCGCTGGCACGCCAGCACTTCCGCGAGGCCGGCATCACGCTCGGCGAGACCGCGCTCGCCTGGTTCGCGCCGCCGGGGCGCCTGCTCGCGCTGGTGCGCTTCGAGGGCCTCGAGGAGCTCGACCGCCAAGCCGCCTCGGGCCGCGGCACGATCCTGCTGGCCGCGCACTTCACGACGCTGGAGCTCGGCGCGCGTTTCGCCACCGCCGCGCGCCGCGTGCACGCGGTCTACAAGCCGTCGAACAACCTGCTGGTCGACGCCGCGTTCCGCCGCTACCGCGTCGCGGTGTCCGCCGGCATGGTGGCGAGCGACGACATCCGGTCTATGGTGCGCGTGCTGAAAGCGGGCGGTACCGTCTGGTACGCGCCGGACCAGGCCTTCCGCGCCAAGGGCGCCTTGATGGTGCCGTTCTTCGGCGTGCCGGCGGCGAGCAACCCCGCGACCTCGCGCCTCGCGCGCATGACGGGCGCAGCGGTGCTGCCGTACTTCGTCGAACGCCTGCCCGGCACGGCGGGCTACTTGGTGCGCATCGGCGCGCCGCTCGAGGGCTTCCCCTCCGACGACGCGGCGGCCGACACGCTGCGCCACCACCGCCTGATCGAGGCCGAGGCGCGCCGCATCCCCGCGCAGTATCTTTGGCTGCATAAGCGCTTCAAGGGGCTGACGCCCGACTACCCCGACCCTTACGCCCGGTGACCCGATGACCCAGAAAGACATCTCTTCCGTGCTGGTCGAACAGCGCAACTTCCCGCCGCCGGCGGCGTTCGCCGCCGCCGCGCGCCTCAAGTCGGAAGACCTCGCCGAGCTGCGCCGGCGCGCCGACGCGGACCCGGTCGGCTTCTGGGCGGAGCTCGCGCGCGCCGAGATCTCCTGGCGCAGGCTGTTCACGCAGACGCTCGATGGGTCGCAGGCGCCGAACTACCGCTGGTTCGCCGACGGCGAGCTCAATGTCTCGTACAACTGCCTTGACGTGCACCTCGCCGAGCACGGCCACCGCACGGCGATCGTCTTCGAGGGCGAGCCGGGGGATGTCCGCCGCCTCACCTACCGCGAGCTGCACGCTGAAGTGTGCCGCTTCGCCAACGCCCTCAAGGCCCGCGGCATCGGCCGCGGCGACCGCGTCGTCATCCGAAGGCTGTGCCACCGTCGAGACCGTGTTCGTGCTGCGGCGGGTCGGCGGGGCTGCGGCGCTGCCGATGGTCCCCGGCCGCGACGTGTGGTGGCACGACGCCGTCGCCGACCAACCGGCCGTCTGCGAGCCGGAGTGGGTCGACGCCGAGCACCCGCTGTTCCTGCTCTACACCTCGGGTTCCACAGGTCGGCCGAAAGGCATCCAGCATTCGAGCGCGGGCTACCTGCTCGGCGCCAAGCTCACAACCCGCTGGGTGTTCGACCTGCGCCACGACGATGTCTTCTGGTGCACGGCCGATGTCGGCTGGATCACCGGCCACAGCTACGTCGCCTACGGCCCGCTGGCCGCAGGTGCCACGCTCGTGATGTACGAGGGCGCGCCGACCTTCCCCGCGGGCGACCGTTTCTGGCAGATCTGCGCGCGCCACGGGGTGACGGTGTTCTACACCGCGCCCACCGCCATCCGCGCGCTGATGAAGCTCGGCGACGCGCTGCCCGCGCGCCACGACCTTTCAAAGATCAGGCTGCTGGGCAGCGTCGGCGAGCCGATCAACCCCGAGGCCTGGATGTGGTACCACCGCACGATCGGCGGCGGCCGTTGCCCGATCGTCGATACCTGGTGGCAGACCGAGACCGGCGCGATGATGATCGCGCCCGTGCCGGGCGCCACCACGCTCAAGCCCGGCTCCTGCACGCAGCCGCTGCCCGGGATCTTCGCCGACATCGTCGACGACGAGGGCCGCAGCGTGACGACGCCGGGCGCGGGCGGCTACCTCGTCATCCGCCGGCCGTGGCCGTCGATGCTGCGCACCATCTGGGGCGACAACCAGCGCTACATCGACACCTACTGGTCGAAGTTCCAGGGCCGCTTCTACGTC
>RFTM01000259.1 GCA_009923475.1 Gammaproteobacteria bacterium
GTTCACCTGCGCCACCTTCCCGACCTGGAATGCGTACCCCGCGATGTTCGCGAACCTCGCGACCGGCAACCCGGTGATCGTCAAACCGCATCCCACGGCCGTGCTGCCGATGGCGCTCGCCGTGCGTGCCTGCCGCGAGGTGCTTGCGGCGGCGGGCTTCAGCCCGGACCTCGTGACGCTGTGCCTCGACACGGCCGCCGAGCCGCTCGGCAAGGTGCTGGTCAAGCATCCGCGCACCGCCATCATCGATTTCACGGGCAGCGCGCGCTTCGGATCATGGGTCGAGGCGAACGCCTTCCCCGCGCTCTGCTATTCGGAGACCTCGGGCGTCAACACCGTGGTGGTCGAGTCGGTCGACGACCTCGCGCCGGTCATCAAAAGCCTCGCTACGACGATGAGCCTGTTCTCGGCGCAGATGTGCACCTCGCCGCAGACGGTCTATGTGCCGGCCACCGGCATCCGCACGGCGACGGGCCGCGTCTCCGCCGACGAGTTCGGCGCGCGGCTTGCCGCCGCGTTCGACGGCATCGCCGCCGACCCGAAACGCGCCGGCGGCATCCTCGCCGCGCTGCAGTCGCCGGGCACGCCGGCGCTGATCGCCGGGATGCAGCGCGAGGGCGCGCGATGCGGCCGCGTGCTGCGGGAGTCCGCACCGTATGTGCATGCGGAGTTCCCGCGCGCGCGGACCGCGACGCCGCTGCTCGTCGCGCTGGAGGCGGGCGAGGCGGGCCATGGGCTCTATGGCGAGGAGCGTTTCGGGCCGATCGGTTTCGTGGTGCGCGCGGCCGACGCGGATACGGCGCTGGCGCATGCCACCGCCGACGCGAAGCGCGGCGGCGCGATCACGGCGTTCCTGTATTCGACCGACGAGGCGTACATCGCGCGTGCCGAGGACGGGTTCTCGGCCTCGGGCGCGCAGTTGACGACCAACCTCACGGGCCCGATGCCGCTCAACTTCGCGGCCGCGTACAGCGACTATCACGTCACCGGGTTGAACCCCGCGGGCAACGCCACGCTGACCGATGCCGCGTTCGTCGCGGCGCGCTTCCGCATCACGCAGTCGCGCCGGCCGGCCTGAGCGGCTCAGAGCGCCTTGAGCGGCGCGGCCTGCGCGGGGTCGAGGTATTCGTCGAGCCGCGTGATCACCCCGTCCTTCATGGTGATGACACAGCAGGCCAGCATGCGGAACGGCTTGCCGTCGGGCAGCGTCGCCTCGAGCGCGTGCTGCTGGAACCAGCCGTCGGCGAGGATCTCGCGGCGCAGCACGCGGTAATGCCGCTTGGGAAGCTTGCGCGACATCCAGGCGAGCAGCTTCAGGTTCTCGTCGATGGTCTGCGCATGGTCGTCGAAGTTGTGCCAGATGAGGGCGTCGGGGGCGTAGAAGCCGCGCACCTCCTGCGGATCGCCGCGCTCGAGCGCAGCGAGGAAGCGGTCGGAGAAAGCGGCGATGTCTTCGGTTTGGCCCATGGTCGGTCCTCGGGGTGGTCTGTCGTCGCTCAGCCCTTCAGCGCCGCCAGCACCTCGTCGAGCATCTTCTTCGCGTCGCCGAACAGCATGCGGTTGTTGTCCTTGAAGAAGTAGCCCGAGGCCATCGAGCGCTTCATCACGATGGAGGTCTTGGCCTTCCAGACCTGCAGCACGGGCATGCCGGCGATGGGGCTCGTCGGGTCGTCCTCGGCCGCGGGGTTCACGATGTCGTTGGCGCCGATGACCATCGCGACGTCGGTGTCGGGGAAGTCGTCGTTGATCTCGTCCATCTCGAGCACGATGTCGTAGGGGACCTTCGCCTCGGCGAGCAGCACGTTCATGTGGCCGGGCATGCGGCCCGCCACCGGATGGATGGCGAAGCGCACGTTCACGCCCTTCTCGCGCAGGAACTTCGTGATCTCGAACACGGTGTGCTGGGCCTGCGCCACGGCCATGCCGTAGCCCGGCACGATGACGACGCTCTTGGCGCCGCGCAGCATCTCGGCGGTCTCGACGGCGCTGACGGGCACGGCCTCGCCCTGCGGGCCGGCCGCCGCGCCCGCCGCGGCGGGCGTGCCGCCGCCGGTGCCGAAGCCGCCGGCGATGACGCTCAGGAACTGGCGGTTCATGGCGCGGCACATGATGTACGAGAGGATCGCGCCCGAGGAGCCGACCAGCGCGCCGGTGACGATCAGCAGGTCATTGCCGAGCATGAAGCCGGTGGCCGCCGCGGCCCACCCGGAATAGCTGTTGAGCATCGACACCACGACGGGCATGTCGGCGCCGCCGATCGCCATCACCATGTGGATGCCGAACAGCAGCGCGATCGCCGTCATCACGAGCAGCGGCGTCATGCCTTCGGCGGCCGTGGGCGCGGCGAGGAAACGGGCGCCGACGATGATCACGGCGACCAGCATCGCGAGGTTGATCCAGTGGCGCGCGGGCAGCATCAGCGGCTTGCCGCCGATCTTCCCGGAGAGCTTGCCGAACGCGACGATCGAGCCGGAGAAGGTGACGGCGCCGATCAGTATGCCGAGGTAGATCTCGACGTGGTGGATGGTCTCGGCGGCGCCCTCCAGCACGATGGAGGTGTCGACGTAGCTCGCGAAGCCGACCAGGCAGGCCGCGAGGCCGACGAGGCTGTGCATCAGCGCGACCAGCTCGGGCATCTGCGTCATCTGCACCTTTCGTGCGGCGTAGAGGCCGACGGCGCCGCCGACCGCGAGCGAGCCGATGATGTACGGCAGGCCGTCGGCGGTGACGCGCGGGCCGAGCACGGTGGCGAGCACCGCGAGCGCCATGCCGACCATGCCGTAGAGGTTGCCGCGGCGCGCGGTCTCGGGATGCGAGAGGCCGCCGAGGCTCAGGACGAAGAGGATGGCCGCGCCGAGGTAGGCGACGGTGGCGAGGTTGGAGGTGAGCATGCTTGCGGCTCCCTTACTTGCGGAACATCGCGAGCATGCGACGCGTGACGGCGAAGCCGCCGAACATGTTGACGGCCGTGAGCACGAGCGCGGTGACCGCGAGGCCGAGGATCAGCGCGTCGGGCCGGCCTGCCGCGGCGCCGGCCTCGCCCGTGAGCGGCGGGGCCACCTGGATCAGCGCGCCGACCGCGATGATGCTGGAGATGGCGTTGGTGACGCTCATCAGCGGCGTGTGCAGCGAGGGCGTGACGTTCCAGACCACCATGTAGCCGATGAAGCAGGCGAGGACGAACACCGTGAAGTGGCCGAGGAACTCGGCCGGCGCGTAGGCGCCGACCAGCCAGAAGAGCAGGGCGCCGATGCCGAAGGTGACGGCGAGGCCGGTGGCCGAGGCGGGTTCGCCGCCGCCGCCGTGTCCGTGCGAGGATTTCTTTGCCGGAGCCGCGGC
>RFTM01000260.1 GCA_009923475.1 Gammaproteobacteria bacterium
CCCGGGCCTTCGAGCCGCTGCAGCTCGGGCCGCTGACCCTGCGGAACCGCTTCGTGAAAGCCGGCACCTACGAGGGCATGAACGTGCGCAACGGGCCGAGCGCCGCGTTGGTCGCACACCATGCCGAGCTCGCCCGCGGCGGCGTCGGCATGACCACCCTCGGCTACACGGCGGTCCACCCGGACGGCCGCACCTTCGAG
This sequence comes from Gammaproteobacteria bacterium, assembly GCA_009923475.1. GTDB lineage: Bacteria > Pseudomonadota > Gammaproteobacteria > Steroidobacterales > Steroidobacteraceae > UBA964. Next base: position 201 of record RFTM01000260.1, read on the forward strand.
GAAGAGAACTGGATCCACGAGGGCAACGTCGCCGGCTTCCGCGCCCTCACCGACGCCGTGCATGCCGCCGGCGCCAAAGCCTCCCTGCAGCTCGGCCACTGCGGGACGATGACCCGCACCGCCGACCGCAGCCGGCGCAAGCCCGGCGGTCCGTCCAAGACCCTGAACCTCTACGGCGCGATGGTCGGGGCGCTGTTCACGCGCGAGATGACCCGCGACGACATGCGCGAGGTCGCCGACCAGTTCGTGCAGGCCTCGAGGCTCGCGGCGGACGCGGGCTTCGACGCCGTCGAGCTGCACATGGGCCACGGCTACCTGCTCAGCCAGTTCCTGAGCCCGCTCGCCAACAAGCGCACCGACGAGTACGGCGGCGATGCCTCGCGGCGGCTGCGTTTCCCGCTCGAGGTGACCGAGCGCGTGCTGGCGGCGGTCGGCGACCGCATCGCCGTGCTCGCCAAGCTCAACCTGCGCGACGGCGCGCGCGGCGGCGTCGAGTTGGCCGACTCCGTCGCCACCGCCAAGGCGCTGCAGTCTGCGGGCCTGCATGGCCTCGTGATGACCGGCGGCTTCTCGCCTTATTCGCCCATGTACCTCTTCCGCGGCAATTCGCCCGTGCCCTCGATGCTGCAGACCGAGAAGAGCGCCTGGAACCGATTCCTGCTCAAGCTCGGCGCCAAGACCGCGTTCCGCGACACGCCCTTCGAGGAGATGTACTTCCTGAAGCACGCGCTCGAGATGCGCGCGGCGGTGACGATGCCCCTCGGCCTCCTCGGCGGCCTGCGCAGCGGCGCCAACATCGCCGATGCCATGCGCCAGGGCTTCGACTTCGTGGTGATGGGCCGGCCGCTGGTGGCGGACACCGGCTTCGTCGCCAAGCTCGCGGCCGATCCGTCGGCCAAGTCGACCTGCATCAACTGCAACCGCTGCGTCGCCGAGTTCTCGACGCCGGGCGGCATGCGCTGCGTGCTGAACGGCCCGAACGACGCCGCGCTCAACGCCCGCCCGGCGGCCTGACGGCGCTAGCGCCGGAAGGCGCGCGCGAAGTCGAACTCGGGGTCGCGCCCCTCGACCATCGCGGCCGTGCGCTCGGGCAGCGCGGCCAGCATCTGCGGGTGCGGGAAGATCCAGAACCGCCCCGCCTCCACGGCCTCGAAGGTGATGCGCGCGACGTCCTCCGGGTCGATGCCCGCCTTGGCGGTGCCGGCGATCATGGCGTCGCGCATCGCGGCCGGCACGCCCGTCAAGGCGTCGGCACCGGCATCACGATGGCGGTCGGCCTCGAAGATGCGCGTGCGGACGGCGCCCGGCGCGAGCAGCGATACGCCGACCGCGGACTTCGCCGCCGCGAGGTCGATCGCCAGCGTCTCGGCCATCGCCCACACCGCGGCCTTGCTCGCCGAATAGGCCGCCAGCATGGGCGACGGGATGAAGCCGCCCATCGACCCCGTGATCACGACGCGCCCCGGCGCGCCCTTGGCGAGCATCCGCGGCAGGAAGGCGCGGACGGCGTGGGCGACGCCTTTGACGTTGACGTCCATCACCCAGTCGAACTCGCGCGCCGTCTGCTCCCAGAGCCGTCGCGGCACGAGCACACCCGCGTTGCAGAAGAGCAGCGCGACACCGCCGAGCCGGGCGTCGAGGTCGGCGGCGAGCGCTTCCAGCGCCGCGGCGTCGCGCACATCGAGCGCGACGGCCTCGGCCGAAGCGGCGCCGCGCGCGAGGCAATCCTCCACCACCGGCGCGAGCGCGGCGGCCTCGAGGTCGGTGGCCACCACACGCATGCCGCGCGCCGCGGCGGCGAGCGCGAGCGCGCGGCCGATGCCGCCCGCCGCGCCCGTGACCACCGCCGTGCGCCCTGCGAACTCCCGCATCGGCGCCGGCCCCGCCTCAGGTCGCGCGGCGCGCGAAGTTGCGGTTGACCACCGGGGTGCCGTCGCCCTGCGGCAGCTCCGCGTAGAACTGGCGGTAGTACTGGCGGAACGCGGCGATCGGACCGTCGCCATCGCAGAGCAGCGCGTCAGGCCGGTACTTCTGTCGGTCCCACACGACCTTGTCCTGGTCGAGCTGGCGGCAGATGTCCTTGACCATGGCGCGCGCGACGCCTGCGGTCGGACCGTCGAGCGTCGATTTGAGCTGCGTGAACGCGAAGCGCACGTGGGTGATGTCGGGCGCCACGGGCGTGATGCCGGCCACCATGAGCGTCTCGCAGATGCCCGTGAAGCGCGTCCAGGCCTGGCCGGCGCCGACGGTGCCGTAGGAGATCGTGCCGTCGACATCGCCGCGCGGCGTCGTCATCTTGGCGTCCACCGACGCCACGCGACGGATGCCCTCGAACTTGACGTCGTAGTCGGCGTTGCTCGCGGTGCCGTGGATGTAGCGGAAATGCGCGGCGTCGACGCCGTTCTCCGCCATGTTCTGCAGCGGCCCGTACACCAGCCACTCGTGCTTCTCGTAGTCGCTCCAATCGGGCGATGACGCCTCCGGCAGTCCCTCGACCTCGAAGGTCGGCGCGGCGCCCTGCGGGTGGTACCAGGCCCAGATGAAGCGGTTGCGCTCGACCACCGGCCAGGTCTGCACGCAGTTGCGGCGCGCCTGCGGCGGGATGACCTTCGCGTAGGGGATCTTGGTGACCTCGCCCGCGCCGTTGTACTGCCAGGCGTGGAACGGGCACTCGAGGTCGTTGCCCTTCACGCGGCCGGCATAGCCCATGTGCGCGCCGAGGTGGCGGCAATAGGCGTCGAGCAGGCGCGGCACGCCGTCCTCGCCGCGCCACAGCGCGAGTTCGCGGTCGAAGTAGCGCAGCGGCTTGACCTCGCCGACCTTGAGCTCGTCGGAGTAGCCGATGACGAACCAGCCGAAGGGCATCGGCAGGTCGATGCCGCGCGCGGCGGCCGGCAGCGGCCGGTCCAGCGGCGCGGTGCGCCAGGCGACGAGCTGCTCGGGCGTGAAGCGCGCGAGGTACTGCCGGGCGGCGGTGTTGGACGCGATCTCTTCGTTGCTCATGGTGTCTTCTCCGGTCAGGGAGTCAGCCGCCGAACAGGCGCGCGGCGTTGTCGTGCAGGAACTTGGGCCACACGGCGTCCTTGAAGGGCACGTCGCGCAGCTCTCTGAAGATGCGCTCGAGCGACAGGCCCATCGG
>RFTM01000027.1 GCA_009923475.1 Gammaproteobacteria bacterium
CACCGATCACCACCGTCGCCAACGGCCGCTGCACTTCCGCTCCCATGCTCGTGGCGAGCGCCATCGGGACAAATCCAAGACTGGCGACGAGGGCCGTCATCAAGACCGGCCGCAGCCGGTCCATCGCCCCTTCGGTCACGGCCTCATCGGCCGAACGGCTCTCCGACTCCAGCTGCCGGATGTGGCTGACGAGTACCACGCCGTTCAGCACGGCAATTCCAAAGAGCGCAATGAATCCGATGACGGCGGACATGCTCAGGGGCAGGCCTCGCGCCCAGAGCGCCAGGATACCGCCAGACAGAGCGAGCGGCACGTTCAAGAAGATCAGGAGCGCGGGGCGCATCGCGCCGAAGATGACGGTCAGGACACCCAGAATGAGCAGCAGCGTGATGGGGATGACGATCGCCAGCCGCCGCGACGCGTCTTTGAGATGCTCGAATTGCCCTCCCCACAGAAGTTCGTAGCCGGGAGGGAGCGCGACCGTCTGAGCGACGACCGCCTGGGCCTCGGCGACGAAGCCGCCCAGATCGCGGCCTCGAATGTTGCTCTCCACGACGATTCTGCGTTGCACGTGTTCGCGGCTGACCTGAGCCGGGCCTGAATCTACCCGGATAGTCGCGACCCGCGACAGGGGCACCAGTTCTCCGTGCATCGTCGGGATCAATAGATTGCCCAGGGTGGCGGGATCCTGTGAAGCGCTTTCAGCCAGGCGGACCACCAGCTCGAATCTCCGGGGGCCTTGCACGACGGTGCCGACGACCGGCGGCGCCCCTGGGCGCCCGGCGACGGACGGGGGCTGCACCGCGGACGGCGCGGTCGCGGCGCCCGTCGCCGGCCCCGCCGTGGGCGCTTCGGAGCCGCGCGGCAGCGGCATCAGGACGAACAAGGCTGCGCACACGAGCGCCGCCAGGGCGCCGCGCGCGAACTGCGGCGTCACCGCCATCGGGCGCAGCGTCCGGCCGAGGATCGGCGCTTCGATGAAACGGTAGGAGGCGGCAGCGGCCGCGAACGTCAGCGCGCAGCGCAGGACGAAGGCCTGGCCGTCGTCGAGGCCGTTGTCCACGCCGGGGCGCGTGAGCATGAACACCGGCCAGTGCCAAAGATAGATGCCGTAGGAACGTTCGCCGATCCAGCGCAGCGGCTGCAGGTCTAGCGCGCGGCCGAACGGCCCGGGCATGAGACAGGCCACGATCATCGCGGCGCTGAACAGCGCCGAGGCGGCGAACGCCCAGGGATAGAGCCAGGGATGGTTCTCGCCCACCTGCGAGAACAGGACGGCGGTGCCGGCGAGGCCGGCGATGCCGAGCAAGGCACCCGAGCGGCGCAACCCCTCGCCCGTGCCCTCGCCCGGTCGCGCCCAGGCCGAGATCGCGGGCGCGGCGGCGGCGAGCGCCGCACCGGCCAGCAGGCCCATGGCGTGGGTGTCGGTGCCGAAGTAGACGCGGCCGATGGCCATGGACTCCGGGAAGCCGAGCCGGTCCGCGAGCCAGCCCATCCAGATGCAGGAGACCACCGCCGCCGCCACGGCCACCGCGCCGAGCATGCGGCGACCGCCGCGCGAGGCAAGCGCGAGCACCACCAGCGGCCAGAGCAGGTAGAACTGCTCCTCGATGGCGAGCGACCAGAGATGCTGCAGCAGCGGCTGCCGGCCGATGTACTCGAAGTAGGAGAGCTCCTGGAAGATGAAGTGCCAGTTGGTGACGAACAGCACCGAGGCGAGCGCGTCGGCGCGCAGCATCGGCAGCGCGTCCGGCGCCAGCACCACCGCCGCGATCGCGGCGCCCGCGATGGCGGTCGCCATGGCCGGGAGGATGCGCCGCGCACGTCGCAGGTAGAACCCGCGGAACGAGATCGTGCCGCTGCGCTCAAGCTCGGCGAGCAGCAACCGGGTGATGAGGAACCCGGAGATGACGAAGAAGAGGTCTACCCCGAAGAAGCCGCCTTGCGCCACCAGCCAATCGGCGTGGAACGCCATGACGCCGAGCACGGCCAAGGCCCGCAGGCCGTCGATGCCGACGATGCGCGAGGTGTCCGGGGTGCGGGGGACGCCGGCCGTGGCGGCGTCATGGTCGGGGGTCGAGGTCGACACGGTCGGCATCCTACCCGAAACCGCGCGGCCGCGGCGTCAGCGGCGCTGCGTGATGGGCAGCATCGCGGCGGCCACGCACAACAGGCCGCCGAGCGGGAACAGCCAAGGGAAGGCGACCAAGGGGCCGCCGTCGGTCCAGCCCAGCCGGGCGGCGTTGTCCACCGCCAGCACGCCCAGCATCGACACCGCGACCCCGAGCGGGATGCTGTGGATGCGCCCGCGCGGCACGAACAGCGCGAGCAGGAACAACCCGAACATCGGACCATAGGTGTAGGCCGTCATCTGGAACGCGAGCGGAACCAGCTGCTCCCCGCGCCCCGCCAACAGCACCGCGAATCCGCCGAGCACCGCGCCCCAGCCGACGACGAACAGCCGCGACAGCCACAGCGCGCGCGCCGGCGCGAGCCGGCCGTCGCGATGGCCGTCGTGGAACATGGTGAGCGTGGTCTCGGCGAGCGCGGACAGCACCGGGCTCGCCATCGCCGCCGCGAACAGCGCCGCCACCATGAAGCCGCGCAGCCCGGTCGGCATCTCGGAGAGGATGAACGCGGGGAAGATGCGGTCGCCCTTCTCCGCCACCAGCCCCGCGAACACGGGGTCGACGGGATGCGACCGGTAATAGCCCCACAGCGCGAGGCCCACCGTGAGGAACAGCACCACCACCAGTTCGCCGACGTTGCTCCACCACAGCGCGAGCCGGGCCTCGCGCACCGAGCGGCAGCACAGCATGCGCTGCGTGTTCAGCTGGTCGGTGCCGTAGGCCGCGAGGTTCTGGAACGGCATCGCGAACACGCCCGCCCAGAAGGTGAACTGCAGGCGGGGATCGGCGGTGAAGTCGAGCACGCGGGTCTTGCCCGCCTCGGCACCCGCCTCGAGCAGCGCGGCGAAGCCGCCGGGGTAGCCCTGCGTCACGTACAGGATCGCGACCACGCCGCCCGCCACCAGCATCGCGAACTGCAGCACGTCGGTCCAGACGACCGCGCGCACGCCGCCGAGCCAGGTGCTCACCACCGCGGCGCCGATCGACAGCGCGACGCACCAGGCGAAACCGAGGCCGGTGAGCAATTCGAGCACCAGCGCCACGGCGTAGATGCGGACCCCCTGCCCGAGCACCGCGCCGACGAAGAACAGCAGCGCCGAGACCTTCCCGACCACCGACCCCAGCCGGTCGCGGATGTAGTCGTAGGGGCTCGCGTAGTGCTTCTCGTAGAGGCGCGGCATGATGAACCGGCCGAGCACCCACTTCGAGATCAGGCCCGCCATCGCGAACTGCAGGTAGCGGTAATCGCCGCCCTGCGCGAACACCAGCGCCGGCACGCCGATGAAGGTGACGCCGCTGATCGCCGTGGAGACGATCGACGCCGCGACCGCGGGCCACGGCAGGCTGCGCGAGCCGAGGAAGTACTCGTGCACGTCGGACTGCCGGCCCTGCAGGCGATGGCTGATCAGCGCGACCAGCGCGAAGTACGCCGCCACCACCGACCAGTCGATCCACCCGAAATGTCCGCCCATGACGGCCTCCGTCCTGCCGCGCTCAGCCCGCGACCGCGGGCAGCGTGCGGCCCGACCCCGCTCCGGGATAGACGCGGCCGTTCGCGCCGGGACAGGCGTAGCCGTTGATCAGCACCCGTCGCGGCGTCGACGACCGGTTGGGCGTGCTGCCGTGCACGGCGTAGGGCCCGAAGAAGATCACCGACCCCGCCGGGCCCGTGACCGTCTCGGCGCGGCGGGCGTCGACCGCCGCATCCCCGTCGCCCATCGGCGTGCCGTAGTCGTAGTGCGCGTCGCGCAGCCGGCCGCGCGCGTCGAGCCGCACCGCATCGCGCGGCAGGAACTGCAGCGGCCCGTTGTCGGCGCGCATCTCGTCGATGGCGAGCAGCGTCTGCACGTAGGAACCGCGGCCGTTGACGTCGCGCCAGGTGCCGGGCCCCTTGTCGCGATGCTGCACGTCCTGGTGCCAGTCGAAGGACACGCCGTCGCCCGGCATCTTGAAGTGCGCCTGGCACAGCAACTGCTCGCAGCGGTCGCTGCCGAGCAGCTGCAGCGCCGGACCGACGAGGCGCGGGTCGGCGCCGATGTCGAGCAGCGCGGGCTCGGCGCCGCCTGCCCAGACGACGCGCTGCACGACCACGTCGCCGCCGCGGTCGGCGAGCACGAAGCGCGCGCCGGCGTGGTCCTGCGTGGCGCGCAGGCGCTGCGCCGTGGCGTGCAGCCGCCCGAACGCTTCGCGCGCCGGGGCGAGCACGCGCTCGTCGAAGAGCGCGGGCACCACCACCCAGCCGCGGTCGAAGAACTCGTCGACCTGGGCCGGCGAGAGCCCGGGCGCGGCGGATGGCGCGGCGCCGTTCAGACGACCGCCGGCTCGAGCATGCGCAGCGTGCCGCGTTCGGCGTCGAGCTCCACCTCCGCGCCCACCGGCAGCGTGAACTGCCGGCCCATGTGGCCGATCATCGCGCCGTGGTACGCCGGCACGCCGAGCGGCTTGATGTGATCGTCGAGCACGTCGGGGATCGTGAGCGACCCGAAGCCCTCGCCCGGGTCGCACTTGCTGCAGGTGCCCCACACGACCCCCCGCAGCCGCTCGAGCACGCCGGCGAGCTTGAGCTGCACGAGCATGCGATCGATGCGATAGGGCGCCTCCTGCACATCCTCGATGAACAGGATGGCGTCGCTGAAGTCCGGCAGGTACGGCGAACCGATGAGCGCGGTGAGCACCGTGAGGTTGCCGCCGAGCAAACGGCCGCGCGCGCGGCCGCCCGTGATCGGACGGGTGCGGAACTCGTCGGCGACGATCGCGCCGGTCGGCTGGCGCGGGTTCTCGAAGGTCACCGCCTCGCCGCGCCAGGTGACGCGCTGCAGCCAACCGACGTTGGTCTCGTTCCATTCGCTGGAGCCGTTCGGGCCGTGGAAGGTGATCAGTCCCGTGCGCGCGTGCAAGGCCAGCAGCAGCGCGGTGATGTCGCTGTAGCCGATGACCGCCTTCGGTCCGCGTGCGACGGCGTCGAAATCGACGAGCTGCAGCAGGCGCGCCGCGCCCCAGCCGCCGCGCAGGCAGTGGATCGCGCGCACCTCGGGATCGCGCATCAGGGCATTGAAGTCAGCGGCGCGGTCCTCGTCACGGCCGGCGAGGTAGCCGCGCCGGTCGAAGACATGCGCGCCGAGCTTGCCTTTGAGGCCGAGCGCCGCCAGCGCCTCCAGCACCACGTCGACGTCGAACGGATCCCAGTTGGCGCTCGAGGGGATCATCAGCCCGATGGTGTCGCCGGCGCGGATGGCGGGCGGCTTGACCGCCGGCCGGCTCGGCAACGCGCCCGGCGGCACCGTCGTGGCCGCGGCTTTGGCGCCCCCGGCGCGATCTTTCTTGGCCGCGGACTCGCCGACCAGCGGGGCCAAGGCGGCGAGCGTGGCAGCGGTGAGCATCTGGCGTCGTGTGGTCATCGAGCCTCCTCGCAGCCGATACCGGGCCGCGTCCGATTATAGGCCGTGGCAGCGGATGGCCGGTTCGTGTAAGAGTGTGGGCGATGCGCGCCCGCCCCTCCGCCGTCGTCGGCCGCCAGTTCACCCGGGCGCTCACCAGCACGGCGCTGCGCGACGCGCGTCGCCGCGTCCACGCCTGGCGCAGGACGCTGACGGGCGCCGAGGCGAGGGTGCAGTACTTCCACCAGCCCGACGATCCCTACAGCGCGCTCGCCGCGGCGTCGTTGCCTGCGCTGGAGGCGCGCCATCGCATCCGCATCGAGACCTGCGCCGTGCCGCCGCCGGACCGCGCCGCCGCGCCGGACATGGAACGCCTGCGCGACTGGTCACGGCGCGACGCGCGTCGGCTGGCCGAGCAGCTCGGTCTCACGCCGCGCGCCTCGCCGCCTGCGGGACTCGCCACCGACGCGGCGGCGCTGCGCCGCGGCGCCGCATTGCGGACGCAGCTCGGCCACTACCTCGGCGCCATGTTCCATTTCGAGGGCGAGTGGTACTGGGGCGTCGACCGGCTGCACCACCTCGAGCGACGGCTCGCCGGTCAGGGCCTCGCGCGCGGCACGGACGCCGCGATGGCGCCGTTCGCGCCGCCGCCCGCGTTGCAGTGGCTCACGCCGCCGCCTGCGCCACAAGGCGCGCGCGTCACACCACCCACCCTCCACTTCTATTGCTCGCTGCGCAGCCCCTATACCTGGCTCGCGGCCGGCCGCGTGCGTCAGCTCGCCGCCCACTACGGCGCGGACCTGCAGTTGCGGATGGTGCTGCCGATGGTGATGCGCGGACTGCCCGTGCCCTGGCCCAAGCGCCGCTACATCCTGCTCGACGCGAAGCGCGAAGCGGAACGCCTCGGCCTGCCCTTCGGCTGCGTCGCCGACCCCGTGGGCACGCCGACCGGACGCGGTCTCGCCTTGGTGCAGCATGCGCTGCGGCAGGACGCGCGCGCGGGCCGCCGGGATTCGCGCGCGGGCATGGCGGTCGCGGAGTCGTTCCTGCGCGGCGTGTTCGCCGAGGGCATCGACGCCGGTTCGGACCGCGGTCTCGCGCACATCGCCGCGCGCGCGGGCCTGGACGCGCGCGACATCCGCGAGGCGCTCGCCGACGAGGGCTGGCGCGCCGTCGCCGAGAACAATCGCCTCGACCTGCTGTCGCGCGGCCTGTGGGGTGTACCCTCGTTCCGCATCGACGAACTCCCCGCGCTGTGGGGGCAAGACCGGCTCTGGATGCTCGAGCAGGACCTCCTCACCGCCCTCGGCGCGACCCCGCCCGGAGCCCCGACATGACCCGAACGAAACGCATCCTCGCCGCCGTCGCGGCGGTCCTCATCGCCCTCATCGCCGCCGTCCAGCTCGCGGGCGGTCGCACCGGCCTGACCCTCCTCTACGTGAAGCACTTCCTGCGTGAGGACAACGCGCCCTTCCGCGAGGTCGCCTGGCAGCAGGGGCCTGCCGCTCCCGCGCCGACGGCCGCGGGCGGGCGCCGCCCGCCCAACATCGTGCTGATCGTGGTCGACGACCTGGGCTACGCCGACCTCACGCTGCGCGGCCGCGGCATCGCCGACGGGCAGGTGCCGACCCGCAACATCGACTCCATCGCGCGCGAAGGCGTGGACTTCAGCGTCGCCTATGCGGGCAACGCCACCTGCGCGCCGTCGCGCGCCGCGATCATGACCGGGCGCTACGCCACGCGCTTCGGCTTCGAGTTCACGCCGACGCCCAAGCAGTTCATGCAGGTCGTGACGCAGTCCGAGCGCAAGGGTGCGACGCTGCATCGTGCGGTCTACTTCGGCGACGGCGGCCCGAAGCAGCCCGCCTATGCCGACATGGGCCTGCCGGTCACCGAGGTCACGTTGGCGCGCCTGCTGCGGGGCGGCGGTTACCACACGGTGCAGATCGGCAAGTGGCACCTCGGCGACAGCCCGCGCTTCCGCGCCTACGCGCACGGCTTCGACGAATCTTTGTCGCTGCAGCATGCCGCCTCGATGTTCCTGCCGGAGGACGACCCGCGCGTCGTCAACGCGCGCTCCGAGGGCGACCCCATCGACCAGTTCCTGTATGCGGCCGCGCCCTGGGGCGTGCGCTTCATGGACGGGCCCGTGTTCAAGCCCGACCGCTACCTCACCGATTACCTGACCGACCACGCGGTGCGGGTCATCGAGGCGAACCGCAACCGTCCGTTCTTCCTCTACCTCGCCTACAACGCGCCGCACACGCCGTTGCAGGCGACGCGGGAGGACTACGAGGCGCTCGCGGCCATCCCGGACCACCGCCTGCGCGTGTATGCCGCCATGGTGCGATCGCTCGACCGCAACATCGGCCGGGTGCTCGGCGCCTTGCGCGCGAACGGCCTCGACCGCGACACGCTCGTCATCTTCACCAACGACAACGGCTCGCCGCACTACATCGACCTGCCGGGACGCAACGCCCCGTTGCGCGGCTGGAAGGCCACCTACTTCGAGGGCGGCATCCGCGTGCCGATGCTGATGCGCTGGCCCGCCGGGTTGCCGACCGGAGCGGCCTTCGGCGCCCCCGTGGGCCATGTCGACATCTTCGCCACCGCCGCGGCCGCGGCGGGCGTCCCGGTGCCTGCCGACCGCGTCATCGACGGCGTCGACCTGCTGCCGTTCGCCCGCGGCGAGAAGGGCGGGCGGCCGCACGAGCGCCTGTTCTGGCGCACCCGCGATTACCTCACGCTGCGCGAGGGCGACTGGAAGCTGCAGGTCACGCAGATGCCGCGCAAGGACTGGCTCTACGACCTGTCGGCCGATCCCGGCGAACGCCGCAACCTCGCCGCGGACGATCCGGCGCGCGTCGCCGCCATGAAGCGGACGCTGGCCGCCATCGACGCCGAGCAGGTGCCGCCGCTGTGGCAGACCCTCGGCGCCGGCTACATCCCGCTCGACAAGACGCTCTCGGATCCGCAGTCGCCCGACGACGAATATGTGTACTTCGCGAACTGAACGCGCCCTGCCCACTGCGTTGGTCGCGCTCGGGCTCGCGCTCGGGCTCGCGCTCGCAGCGCCTTCCGCGGTCTTGGCCGCGTCCGCGTCCGCGTCTGCGTCCGATCCCGCGCCGACGGCGCAGCGCCCCAACATCGTGCTCATCGTCGCCGACGACTGGGGTTACAGCGATGTCGGCGCCTTCGGCGGCGAGATCGCGACACCGAACCTCGATGCGCTCGCGGCCGAGGGCACCCGCTTCGCGAGCTTCCACGTCTCGGGCGAATGCTCGCCCACCCGCGCCATGCTGCTCACCGGCGTCGACAACCACCGCGCCGGCGTCGGCGCGATGCGCGAGACCGTCCCCTGGTCGCACTACGGCAAGCCGGGCTATCTCACGGTGCTCGACCGCGGCGTGGTGACGCTCGCCTCGCTGCTGCGCGACGGCGGCTATCGCACCTACGCCGTCGGCAAGTGGCATGTCGGCAGGGAACCGCACAACCTGCCGGGCGCGCGCGGCTTCGGGCGTTCGTTGGTGCAGGCCGACAGCGGCTCGGACAACTGGGACCCGCGCCAGCGATATCTCGCGCTCACCGACAAGGTCCATTGGTACGAGGACGACCGCGAGGCGCGGATGCCGCGCGAGTACTACTCGTCGCGGTTCTTCGTCGACCGCGCCCTCGATTGGCTGCGCGCGGACGCCGCGAGGCCCGAGCCGTTCTTCCTCTATCTCGCCTTCCAGGCCAACCACATCCCGGTGCAGGCGCCGCGCGACGCCATCGCACGCTATCGCGGGCGCTATGACGCGGGATGGGAGCGCTTGCGGGCGGAGCGTCGCGACCGCGCCGCCGCCCTCGGCCTGGTCCCCGCCGGCGCGCCGATGGCGCCGCAGGCGGCCGATTGGGACGCCTTGTCGCCGCAGGACCGCGCCCACCATGCGCGCCGCATGGAGGTCTATGCGGCCATGGCCTCGACGATGGACGCCGAACTCGGGCGGCTGCGCGCGCAGCTGCGCGCGAGCGGCGAGTACGGACGCACCGTGTTCGTGTTCCTCTCGGACAACGGCGCCGAGGCCTCGGACCCCTACGACATCCTCGCCGCGCGGCTGTGGCTCGCCACCCAGTACACCCGCGACATCGACCGCTTGGGCGGGCCCGGCGCATACACCGCGATCGGCGAAGGCTGGGCGGGCGCCGCCGCTTCGCCGCTCGCCACCTGGAAGTTCTACGCCGGCGAGGGCGGCCTGCGCGTGCCGCTCATCATCGCCGGCGTGCCGGGCGCGCAGGACGGCCGGGTGTTCAAGGGTTTCACGCATGTCACCGACATCACGCCGACACTGCTCGATCTCGCCGGCGTCACGCCGCCTGCGACCTACGGCGGCCGCCCGGTCGCGACGCCCACCGGCAAGAGCCTGCTGCCCGTGCTGCGCGGCGCGACGGACCGGGTTCGCGCACCGGGCGGCCGCCCGATGCTCGCCTGGCTGCTGCCCGCGCTCGCGTCCATCGTCGGCGCATGGATCTTTTGGCGGCGCCGGAGGCGCGCATGACCCGTACCGTCGTGATCACCGGGGCCTCGGCCGGCATCGGCCGCGCGCTCGCCTTCGAATGCGCCCGTCGCGGCTGGCGCCTCGGCCTCGCGAGCCGTCGCCGCGATGCGCTGGAGACGCTGCGCGGCGAGCTCGACGCGGTGACGGCGGGACACGCACCGCCGGCCACCGTCGCCGAGCTCGACGTCGCCGATCCGGCCGGCGCGGTGCCCCGCCTGCAGGCCCTCTTCGAGGCGCTGGGCGGCGTCGACGTGTTCATTGCGAACGCGGGCGTCAACGAGTTCACCCGCATCGGCAAGGGCGGCTTCCCCGGGTCGCAGCGCATCCTGCAGACCAACCTCATCGGCACCCTCGCCACGATGGAGGCCGCCGCCGCGCACTTCGTCGCGCGCGGGCACGGCCACCTCGTCGGCATCTCCTCGCTCGCGGCGCTGATGTCCATCCCGACGCAAGGCGCCTATTGCGCGAGCAAGGCGGGGCTGTCGAGCTGGCTGGGCGCGGCGCGCATCGAGCTCGGGCGCCAGGGCATCGCCGTCACCGAGGTGCAGCCCGGCTTCGTCGACACCGAGATCATGCCGGATGTGGGGCGCTATCCCTTCGCCATCAAGGCGGATGCCGCGGCGCGCACCATCGTCGACGGCATCGAGCGGCGGCGACGGCTCGTGGTCGTGCCGGGGTTCCCGTGGCGGTTGCTGCGGCCGTTCGCCCGGATGATCCCCGACTCGGCCTGGCGCCGGCGACGCTGAGCGCTCGTCAGGCGTCGAAGCCCGGCGACTCGCGCTGTACGCGGCGCAGCAAGCCCGGCCAGGCGAGCAGCGGCGCCATCGCGCCCATCGGACCTGCGACCTGCGCGCGGACCTCGTCGCGCGCCGCCTGCGGCGCGAGCCGCACGCCGCCGCGGCCCGCGGACAGCGCCATCACCTGCTGGGCGCAGGCGCGCTCCAGCATGAAGAGGTTGAGGAAGGCCGCGCCGGCCGTGGCGCCGAGCGCCAGCGTGCCGTGGTTGCGCAGCAGCATGGCGTGGCAGCCGCCGAGGTCGCGCACGATGCGCTGCCGCTCGTCGAGGTCGAGCGCGATGCCCTCGTAGTCGTGGTACGCGAGCGAGGGCAGCACGATCAACGCATGCTGCGTGAGCGGCATCAGGCCCTCTTCGTGGGTCGACACCGCGACGCCCGCGTCGGTGTGCACATGCAGCACGAACATCGCGTCCTCGCGGGCCGCATGGATGGCCGAGTGGATGGTGAAGCCCGCGGGGTTGACCTTGTGCGGCGTCGGCGTCACCGCACGGCCCTCGAGGTCCACCTTCACCAGGCTGGAGGCCGTGATCTCGCCGAACAGCCAGCCGTAGGGGTTGATCAGGAAATGGTGCTCGGGCCCCGGCACGCGCGCCGACAGG
>RFTM01000261.1 GCA_009923475.1 Gammaproteobacteria bacterium
CGCAGGCGCTGCTGCAGCGCCGCCCCTGCGCTGCCGTCGACGCCCGTCACCGCCAGCCTTGCGCAGTCCGCCTCGCCGCCCTCGATGGCCAAGGCGGCGCCCGTCTGCGGCCCGCCGACCACCACCTTGCCGTCGGTCCGTGGCGTCGCCTCGGGCGTGTCGTGCGCGGGCAGCAGCGCGAGCAGCAGGAAACAGGTGACGCTCGCGATCAGGTACAGCCGGAACGGCGGCAGGTAGCGCACGCGGCGGCCTTCGAGCCACTCGCGCGTCAGCCTGCCCGGCCGCGCGAGCAGCGTCCCGATCGTGCGCCATAGCCGTGAGTCGGCGTGGGTGACGGTCTCGATGGTCTCGCCGAGCAGGTGTCCCACCGTCGGCGGATGCGGCTCGTGCTTCTGCCCGCACAGCGAGCAGTACGGACCCAGAAGCCCGGCCCCGCAGTTGAGGCAGGCCGCCGACACGTCAGTCGAGCGCCGCCAGCGCCTCGGTGGCCGCGAGCTCCACCCGCAGGCCGCCGTTGGTGCCGAGCTCGTGCGGCGCGAAATCGTCGACGTTGACGATGTCCATCACCTTGCGGTCGTACTCGGCGAGCCAGGCGGCCTCGTCGGCGCCGAGGATGCCGAGCGCCTTGGCCTCGGCGATCTGTCCCGGCACGTCGAGCGCGCGGATGCGGCCGGTCTTCACGCCCTCGACGCGGATGCGCTTGTCGAGCTCCTCGGCGCGCCCCGCCATCTCGAGGACCTCCTGCAGCAGGCCGAGCGCGTTGCCCGGCGCCACCTTGCGGTACACCGGGTGGCAGAGCCGGTCGCGCACCTCGCCGGGTTCGAGCACGAGCTCGGCGAGCTTGCGGCCGAGGCGGTCGTCGGGCGCGGAGTACTGCAGCCCGGTCGGGAAGATGAAGAAGCGCATCGCGCCCGCGAGGAAGCGGTTCGGGAAGTTGCGCAGGAAGGCGTGCAGCTGCTCCTGCGCCTTGTAGAGCAGGTTGCGGCAGGCCCATTCGACGATGGGCAGGTCCTCGGGGCGACGGCCCTGGTTGTCGTAGTGCTTGAGCACCATCGAGGCGAGGTACATGCAGGAGAGCACGTCGCCGAGGCGGGCCGAGAGGTTCTCCTTCTTCTTGAGGTAGCCGCCGAGCGACAGCATCGCCACGTCGACGGCGAACGCGAAGCTCGCCGAGAAGCGCACGATGTGCTGGTAGTAGCGCGAGGCGTCGCCGCGGTCCGGCGCGGCGGTGAAGCGCGCGTTGGTGAGCGCCATGATCAGCGAGCGCACGGCGTTGCTGATGGTGAAGCCGATGTGGCCGAACAGCGCCCGGTCGAAGGCGTCGACGCCGCGCGCGCGGTCCGGGTCCTTGGCCGCCTCCATCTCGCGCAGCACGAACGGATGGCAGCGGATCGCCCCCTGTCCGAAGATGATCAGGCTGCGCGTCAGGATGTTCGCGCCCTCGACGGTGATGGCGACCGGCACGACCTGGTAGCCGCGGCCGAGGTAGTTCTTGGGGCCGAGGCAGATGCCCTTGCCGCCGTGCACGTCCATCGCGTCGTTGGCGATCTGCCGCGACATCTCGGTGACGTGGTACTTGAGCATGGCGGACGGCACCGAGGGCTTCTCGCCGCCGTCGATGGCGCCGGCGGTGACCGAGCGCGCGGCGTCCATTGTGTAGGTGAGGCCCACCATGCGCGCGATCACGCTCTCGATGCCCTCGAAGCGGCCGACCGGCATGTTGAACTGGCGGCGGATGCGCGCGTAGGCGCCGGTGGCGAACACCGCGGCCTTGCCGCCGCCGGTGCCGCTCGAGGGCAGCGAGATGCAGCGCCCGACCGACAGCTGCTCGACCAGCATGCGCCAACCCTGGCCCGCCATCTTCGGGCCGCCGATGATGAAGTCGAGCGGCACGAACACGTCCTTGCCCGCGAGCGGCCCGTTCTGGAACGGCACGTTGAGCGGGAAGTGGCGGCGGCCGATGGTCACGCCCGGGGTGTCCCGCGGGATCAGCGCGCAGGTGATGCCGATGTCCGTCTCGCCGCCGAGCAGGCGGTCGGGATCGAACATGCGGAACGCGAGGCCGATGACCGTGGCCACCGGCGCGAGCGTGATGTAGCGCTTGGAGAAGTCGAGGCGCAGGCCGACGATCTCGCGGCCCTGCCACAGGCCCTTGCAGACCACGCCCGTGTCCGGCAGCGAGGCGGCATCGGAGCCGGCGCGCGGCCCGGTGAGCGCGAAGCAGGGGATGTCGTCGCCGCGCGCGAGGCGCGGCAGGTAGTGCGCCTTCTGCTCCTCGGTGCCGTAGTGCTGCAGCAGCTCGCCGGGGCCGAGCGAGTTCGGCACGGCGACGGTCGAGGACACCGTGGCGCTGCGGGTCGAGAGCTTGGCGAGCACGCAGGAGTGCGCGTAGGCCGAGAACTCGAGCCCGCCGTACTTCTTCTGGATGATCATCGAGAAGAAGCCCTTGCGCTTCAGGAAGTCCCAGACCTCGGGCGGCATGTCGCCGCGGCGGTGCGTGATGTCGAAGTCGTCGACCATCGCGCAGAGCTCTTCGCAGGGACCGTCGAGGAAGGCCTGCTCCTCGGCCGTGAGCGCGGGCGCCTTGGCGCCGAGCAGCTTCGACCAGTCGGGCTTGCCGGTGAAGAGCTCGCCGTCCCACCACACGGTGCCGGCCTCGAGCGCCTCGCGCTCGGTGCCGGACATCGAGGGCAGCATGCGCCGGTAGACCTTGAGGAAGGGCAGCGTGACGAGCGCCTTGCGCAGCGGCCGGATGTTGAAGAGCGCGAGCAGCGCCGTGCCCGTCCACAGCACCGCCGCCCAGGCGAGCGGCGGCCTGCCGAGCACGGTGTACGCGGTCAACAGCACCAGCACGGTCGCGGTGAAGGCGAGCAGGCTCAGCCGCTTGTACGCGAGGTACAGCACGGCCGCCACGAACACCAGCGCGATCCAGCCGCCCGGCAGCGTGAGCGACCAGGCGGCGAGACCGAGCAGTGCGAGGGCGATGAGGGCATTGGTCATGGCGTTGCCTCTTCTTGTTCTCGTCGTCGTGCGGGAGGGGCCTGATGCGCTGCGGTCAGCCGAGCAGGTCCTTCACGCCGTCGCGCTCCTCCATCAATTCCTTGCAGGTCGCGTCCATGCGGGCGCGGCTGAACGCGTCGATGGAGAGGCCCTGCACGATCTCGTAGTGGCCGTTGCGGCAGACCACGGGGTAGGAATAGATGACGCCCTCGGGGATGCCGTAGCTGCCGTCGGACGGGATGCCCATCGACACCCAATCGCCCTGCGCCGAGCCGCGGAACCAGTCGCGCACGTGGTCGATCGCCGCGGAGGCCGCGGAGGCCGCCGA
>RFTM01000262.1 GCA_009923475.1 Gammaproteobacteria bacterium
CCCCGTCTCCGTGACCCACTGGATGACGGCGCCGCCGGCGGCGAGCGAGAGCCCCGCGCCGCATGCGGCGCCGAGCGTCATCACGGAGTTGGCGCGGCCGAACCGGTCGCGGGAGAAGAGCGCGGCGATGAGCGACGCACCGACCGGCACCAGCACCGCCTCGCCGATGCCGACGCCGATGCGCGACGCGAACAGCAAGCCGTAGCTGTCGGCGAACGCGCCGAGCGCGGTCATCAGGCTCCAGAGCAATATCCCCGCGCCGAGGATGCGGCTGCGGTCGTAGCGGTCGGCGAGCCAGGCGATCGGCAGGCTGCCGATGCCCATGAAGACTGAGAAAGCGAAGCCGAGCAGCAGGCTCATCTCGGTGCCGCTGATGCCGAGGTCCG
Source organism: Gammaproteobacteria bacterium (assembly GCA_009923475.1). Lineage (GTDB taxonomy): Bacteria > Pseudomonadota > Gammaproteobacteria > Steroidobacterales > Steroidobacteraceae > UBA964. The sequence continues at coordinate 387 of RFTM01000262.1, forward strand.
CTCGCACCGGCGCGACCAGCATCGACAGCAGGTAGCGGTCGAGGTAGCCGATCATCGAGGCCAGCGACAACAGGCCGACGACATACCAGGCATACCGTGCCGCCACCTGCGGCGCAGCCGACGGCGTGGCCGCGGTCGGCATCGTCATGCGCCACCGTTGGCGAGCCAGCCGCCATCGACGGCGACGACCGCGCCGGTCATGTAGCGCGCGAGGTCGCTGCAGAGGAACGCGACCGCGTGGCCGATCTCCGCCGGCTCGCCGAAACGGCCGAGCGGGATGCGGCGGCGGTTGGCCTCGGCGGCCTCGGCGTCGCCGGCGAGCAGGCCGTGGAGCATGGGCGCATCGCAGAAGCCGGGCGCCACGCAGTTGACCCGGACCCCGACCCGTCCGAGGTCCGCGGCCATGGTGCGCGTCATCATCGCGATCGCGGCCTTCGACACCGAGTAGTCGTTGCTCGCCGGGATGGCGCCGAGGCCCGCCACCGAGGCGATGTTGACGATGCAGCCGCTGCGCGCGGCCGTGAAGTGGCGGGCCGCGGCCCGCGACATCAGGAAGGTGCCGCGGACGTTGACGTCCATCGTCCTCTGCCAGTCCGCCAGCGACTGCTTGACCGTGCGGCGCATCTGCGCGGCGACGCCGGCGTTGTTGACGAGGATGTCGTAGCGCCCCGCGGCCGCGACGCATCGCCCGGGCAGTGCGTCGCACACGTCCTCGTCGGCGATGTCGCCCGCGAGCGCGATCGTGCCGGAGCCGAGCGCGGCGGCGGCGCGATCCGCCTCGTCGGCGCCGCGGTCGTTGATGACGACCCGGGCCCCGCAGTCGCGCAGCACCGAGGCGATGGCGAAGCCGATGCCCCGGCCCGCGCCGGTGACGAGCGCCACGCGGCCGGAGAGGTCAATCGCGAGCATGACGGCGCTCCGCTGCGGCAGGCGCCGCAGGGCTCAGGTGCCGGCGACGACCGTCGCGCCCTGGATCTCGGGCCTGTCGAGCAGCACGCGCATCACCGCCTCCTGGCCATCGGCGATGTGCCTGACCATCGCGGCGCGGGCCCGTGCCGGATCGCCGGACTCGAACGCGGCGATGATCTCCGTATGGCTCGACGCCCAGCGTTCGCCGAGCGTCTCGGTGTGCCGGAGCAGGTACTGGCAACGGAACGAGAGGTCGTGCAGCTGCTGGGTCAAGGCCAGCAACCGCGCGTTGCCCGTGGCCTCCGCGATCGCGACATGGAAGTCGCGGTTGCCCTGCAGGCTGCGCGCCTCGCTGCGCGGATCGGCGGCATCGACCGGCGAGCTCGACTGGCGGTCGAGCCTCTTCAGGAGCGCGATGTCGACGCGCCCGGTCGCGAGCTCCGCCGCGGCCGGCTCGATGCAGCTGCGCAGGAACGAGATCTCGCGGATGTCCTGCACGGTGATCGGCGCGATGACATGCCCGTGGCGGCGCCTCGGGATGACGAGACCTTCCTGCGCGAGGCGGATCAGCGCGGCACGCACCGCGGCGATGCCGATGCCGAAGCGGTTGACGAGCTGGGTCTCCGACACCACGTCGCCCGGCTTCAGGCCGAAGGTCACGATGGCGAAGCGGATCTTGTCGTAGGCCTGCTGCCGCAACGAGGCGGGCGGTGCGGCCGGACGACGCGGCTGGCCTGCCGCCTTGGCCTTGGTCTTGGCCGGGACGGCGACGCCGCGCGATCGCTTCTTTGCCGTGGCCATAGTCGGACCTCTCGGAGCCGGACCGGACGCCGGCGGTATCCTTGAAGTCTAACATGTCACCGCCGCCGCCCGCAGCAGGTCCGGGCGCCGCAGGAACTTCGCGCGCGGCGCGCCGGGCGCGGCGGCCGCGACCTCGGCGGCGTCGATGCGCCGCCAACCGTCGAACGAGACGGCCGGACGCCCGCGACGCGCGAGCAACGCCCGCAGGCCGTCCCGGCCCGGACGCGCGCCCCGCGGGCCCTCGGCGATGCGCGCGGCGAGGGCGAAGCCCTCGGGACGGTTGCTGCCGATGGTGCCGGTCGGCGCATGCCCTGCCCAGCCCGCGCAATAGAGCCCGGGCGCGATGACGCCCTGTGCGTTGGCGAGCACGCCGTTGCGCTCGTCGTAGGGCACGCCCGCGACGGGCCGCGCGCGGTATCCGATGCAGGTCACCACCAGGCCGCAGGGATGCTCGAGATGCTCGCCGGTGCCCATCCACCCGGTCGCGGTGGGCCGGGTCCGCTCGAAGCGCACGCCGGTGACGTGGTCCCCGCCCAGGATCGCGACCGGGCGGGCAAAGAATTCGAGGTGCAGCCGCTTGTGCCCGGCCTCGGGCCGCTGGCGCGCGTAACCGTCGATCACGCGCAGCACCTTGGCGAGCGGCGGCGGCGCGGCGGCGACCTCCTCGGCCGCGGGCATCTGCGCCGGATCGGCGGTGGCGGTCACGCCGGCGAGCGATCCCAGCTCGCCGAGCTCCTTGAGGCTGAAGCCGACCTGCAGCGGTCCGCGCCGCCCGACGATGCGGCAGCCCTGCAGCGCGCTGCCGCGGATGACGGCGGCCGCCTCCGCCGAGATGTCCGACGCGGCCAGCTCCGCAGGCGCGCGCGACAGCACGCGCGCGACGTCGATGGCGACGTTGCCGTTGCCGATGATCACCGCGGAGCCGCCCTTGATGACGGGCGCGAGGTCGGCGTCATCGGGATGTCCGTTGTACCAGCCGACGAAGCGCGCGGCGCCGTAGACGCCGGGCAGGTCTTCGCCGGGGATGCCGAGCCTGCGGTCCTCGCCGGCGCCGGTGGCCAGCACCACGGCATCATAGAGGTCGCGCAGCTCGGCGACCGTGACGTCCGAGCCGACCTCGACATCGCCGTGGAAACCGACCGCGGCATCGGCATGCAGCGCGGCGAAACGGCGCCACACCTGCTTCGTCGTCTGGTGGTCGGGCGCGACGCCCGAGCGC
>RFTM01000263.1 GCA_009923475.1 Gammaproteobacteria bacterium
CCGCCGCCGCGGGCCCGCTTCACCCGCCACGCCGCCGACGAGGTGCTCGAGGAAAGCCTCGAACTCACGCCGGCCGACCTCGGCGTCGAACCGGCCGACGCCCTCTCCTACCGCCGCGAGGGCGTGCGCGAATCGACGCTGCGCGACCTGCGTCGCGGCCGCTGGCGGGTGGACGACGAGCTCGACCTGCACGGCATGACCCTCAAGGAGGCGAAGCCTGCGCTGCGCGGGTTCCTGGCGCGCGCCCACGCCAGCCAGGCGCGCTGCCTGCGCATCGTTCACGGCAAGGGGCTCGGGTCCGGCGCGCGCGGGCCGGTGCTCAAGAACGCGGTCAACGTGCTGCTGCGCCGCGACGATGACGTCATCGCCTTCTGCTCGGCGCGGCCGGCCGACGGGGGGACCGGCGCGATCTACGTGCTGCTGCGCTCCTGAGCGTCAGCGCCGCGACAGGATCGTGGCCATGCGGGCGCGGGTCTCGTCCGTCACCCAATCGTCGCCGAAGCGCGCCAGGATGCCGGCGGAGGGACCCTCGAAGAGCCGCACCAGGTCGGCGCGCACCATCTCGCGGGTGCGCCGGTAGGCGATCGGCGGCAGCGCGGCGCACTCGGCCGCAAGCTCGAGGGCGCGCGGCAGGGTGCGCTCCGGCGCGACCACCTCGTCCACCAAGCCTGCCGCGAGCGCCTGCGCCGGCGAGAGCATCGCGCCGCGCGGCAGCAGCGCCGCGGCGCGGCCCGTGCCCACCAAGCGCTCGAAACAACGGTGGATGATCTCGCCCGGGAAGAGGCCCACCTGCACCTCGTTGAGGCCCATGCGGAAATCGCCGTCGGCCATCACCCGATGGTCGCAGAGGATGGCGAGCACGGTGCCGCCCGCCGGCGCGTGGCCGGTGAGCGCCGCGACCACCGGCAGCGGCGAGCGGGCGATGCGCTGCTGCAGGCTCCAGAACGCGAGCATCAATCTTTGCATGGGCGCGCCGCCGGCCATCACCTCGCGGACGTCGAGCCCCGCGGAGAACATGCCGGGCTGGCCGGCGATCACCACCGCGCGCACCGACCCGCCCTCGCCGGCCGTGAAAGCGGCGTCGAGCGCCGCATCGATGGCCTCCACGAAATCCGCCGACAGGGCGTTGACGGGCGCGCGGGCGAGACGGATCTCGCGCACCGGGCCGTGGTCGGTGATCTCAAGCATCGTCTTCCTCCGCTCCGCCGGCCGCGTCGTCCGGCGACACCGTGTCGACGAGCTCGCGCAGCACCATGGTGGCGAAACTGCCTGCCCGCAACGAAAAGCGCAACTCGCAGTCCCTGCCGTCGCCTTCCGGCATCCATGCGAGGCCGAGGTCCCGCACCGCCATGCGCAGCGGTCGGCGCGCCGCCTCGACGCGGGCCTCGGCGAGCAGCGTGGTGAGCGCGGGATAGCGCGCCGCGACCGTCTCCTCGAACGCCGCCACGGCGCCGCGCACCCCGGACTCGCCGAGCCCCCACATCGGGCCGGTCGGATGCACGTCGAGCGCCGCGATGCGCTGCTCCAGCACCGTGTCGGTGGCTTCCACCAGGAAGTTCGAGTTGCGCCCGTCGAGGTTGGCGCGCTCACCGGCGAGCAGGCGCGTCCAGGTGCCATCGCGCACCCGTTCGGCGAGCACCGCGTTGAAGAGCAGGCTGCGCGCCGCCGACAGCACGAAACCGCGCGCCCCGGCCGGCGGGGCGTCGCCCTGCAGCACGGCGAGGTTGGAGAGTCCGCGACCGAAACGCTGCGGTCCGAAATAATTGGGCGCGCCGCGACGGCGCAGCAGCTCGACCCGGCGCTCCAAGGCCTCGCGGTCGCCGTCGAAGCCGCGCAGCACGATGCGGAAATCGTTGCCCGCTGACGCGCCCCGCGGCAGCTTGCGCCGGTGCGCATGCGCCTCGAGCACCGACCAGCCCTCGCCGCCAGCGCCGACCAGCGCGGCGGGCGCCACCCGGCGTCCCGGCAAGGTGAACCATTGGGTGGTGACGGCGCGCCGGTCCTTGAGGCCCGCGAACCCGACGTCGTGCCGACGGACCCCGGCGAGGCGTGCGAGTTCGCCCGCCACCCAGGCCGTGTTGGCGCCGCGCTTGCGCACCCGCACCAGCAGATGCTCCCCTTCGCCCGAGGGCTCGAAGCCGAGCCGCTCGTCGACCTGGAAATCCTCGTGGGTGTCGCGCAGGCGCGCGCGTCCGAGCGGCGGCCCGGCGGCGCGCGGCGGATCGAGGGCGAGGCTGCGCCAGTCGCTCATCGGGGCGACCCCGCGCGGCCGCGCCGTCCGCTCACGGCGCGCGCTCGATCAGCACCGTCGCCTGCGCGGCGAGGCCCTCGCCGCGGCCGACGAAGCCGAGCCGCTCGGTGGTGGTGGCCTTGAGGTTCACGGCGTCGGGCGGCAGCTGCAGCAGCGCGGCGACGCGCGCGCAGATGGCCGCGCGATGGGCGCCGACGCGCGGCGCCTCGGCGAGCAGCGTGAGATCGGCGTTCACGACGCGCCAACCGCGCCCGGCGAGCATCGCGACCGTCGCCTCGACGAACCCGGAACTGGGCGCGCCTCGCCAGCGCGGGTCGGAGTCCGGGAAATGCTGGCCGATGTCGCCGAGGCCCGCGGCGCCGAGCAGCGCGTCGCAGAGCGCGTGCAGCAGCACATCGCCGTCAGAATGGGCGAGCACGCCGGCGACATGGTCGATGCGCACCCCGCCCAGCATCACGTGGTCGCCCGGGCCGAACGCGTGGACGTCGAGGCCGCTGCCGACCCGGATCATGTGCCCACCCCCCGGCCCATGGCCGAAACGACGCCCGCGACGCCCGGCGCAGCCGCATCCGGCCCGCGCGCGGCGAGGATGGCCGTGGCCAGCGTCACGTCGGCCTGGGTCGTGACCTTGAGGTTGGTGGCCTCGCCCGCGACCAGCCGCGGCGCGACACCCTGCCACTCCAGGGCCTGCGCTTCGTCGGTGGGGCTGCGACCCGCGGCGGCGGCGGCCTGCAGGGCGCGCTCCAGCGCCCCGAGCCGGAACATCTGCGGCGTGAGCGCACGCCACAGCGACTCGCGCGCGAGGGTGTCGACGCTGCGTACCGCGCCGTGCCCGGCATCGCCGCGCTTCAGGGTATCGGCGAGCGGCAGCGCCAACAGGCCGCCCGCCGATCCGGCGTCGGCCGTCACGGCGGCGCGCAGCGCGTCGATCTCCGCGGGGGTGATGCAGGGGCGGGCCGCGTCATGCACCAGCACCCAATCGTCGTCGTCGGCGCGCGCGGCGCGCAGCGCCGCCAACCCGGCGCGCACGGAGTCGGACCGCGTCGCGCCGCCCTGCGCC
>RFTM01000264.1 GCA_009923475.1 Gammaproteobacteria bacterium
GCCGACGCCACGACCTACTTCGCGTTGCCCGAGGGCCAGCGGGGCCTGTTCACCGGCGGCGGCGCCACCATCCGCGTGGCCGACCTCATCGGCAAGTCGCGGCTCATCGACATGATGCTCACGGGCCGCGTTTATAAGGGACAGGAGGCCGTCGATGTCGGCCTCGCGCAGTACCGCACGGAGGGTTCCAGCCTCGAACAGGCGCTCGCCATCGCGCGGCGCTGCGCTCAGAACCTGCCGCTCACCAACTTCGCCATCTGCTCGGGCGTGAGCCACATGCAGAACATGTCGGCGCTGGATGCCGCCTACGCCGAGGCCTGCATCGCGGGCGTGGTGAACACGCAGGCCGCTGCGCGCGAGCGCCTCGCAGCCTTCGCCGACAAGAGCGGCCCCAGGATCCGGCGCCGCCAGCCCTCGGGAAGGGCGGCGCGACCGCGTGGATGTCGCCGATCCGGCGGCGATGCGCGCGCTCTTCGGCCGCATCGAGGCGGAGTGGGGCGGGCTCGAGGTGCTCTGCGCCAATGCAGGCGTGTCCGGCCGCACTGCGCTGCTCGAGGACCAGGACTACGCGGCGTTCAAGGAATGCCTCGACGTGACGCTCGGCGGCGCGGTGCTCGCCGCGCAGGGCGCGCTGCCGCTGATGAAGCGCGCGCGGCAGGGCTGTGTCATCTTCACCGGTTCGACCTCCGGCCAGTTCGGCACGCCGCTGCGTGCGCCGTATGTGGCGGCGAAGTGGGCGGTCAACGGCCTCATGAAGACCGTGGCGATGGAGGCGGGCCCCTTCGGCATCCGCGCCAACACCATCGCGCCGGGCTGCGTCGAGGGGCCGCGCATCGAGCGCGTCATCGAGCGCGAGGCGGCGGCGAAGGGCACGACGCCCGCCGCCGTGCGCTCCGCCTACGAGGCCGGCACGTCCTTGCGGACCTTCGTCACCGCGGACGATGTCGCGGCGATGGCGGTGTTCCTGGCCTCTCCGGGCGGCGCGCGCATCTCCGGACAGGTGCTGACCCTCGACGGCCACACCGAGAACCCGGATCCGAAGGTGTGATGACGGGCGGGGATCGAGCGCGACACCGTACCGAACCTTCAGTAAGGAAAAAATCCTTGCTAAAGTAAGGGATGGCCAAAGTCACCCGGAAACTCCAGATCACCGTGCCCAAGCGGCTCGCCGAGCAGGTCGGCATCGGCCCCGGCAGCGAGGTCGAGTTCTCCGTCGCGGGCGATGCCATCCGCATGGCGCCCGTCGGCAAGCAGGCTCAGGCCGAACTCAGCACCGCCGAACGATTGCGACTCTTCCGCGAGGCATCGGCGCGCCAGGCGGAGCGGGATGCCGCCTTCGCAGCCAGCGGCTTGGGGGCAGGCGGGCCTCCCGCCGACCGTGGTTGGACCCGCGACGACCTCTACGATCACGACTGAGCTCCGTGGTGCGGCTCGTCGACACCAACATATTGGTCTACCGCGTCGACCCGCGCGATCCGGTCAAGCAGCAGCGCGCCACCCGGTTGATCGAGAGCGGCATCGCCGCCGAGTCCCTCTGCGTTTCCTATCAATCCATCGTCGAGTTCGTGGCCGCCACCACCCGCCCCCTCAAGGCGCTCGGTGGTCGCGCGTTGCTGCCGCAGCGGGACGCGCTGCTCGAGGCCGAGGGACTGATGCGCCAGACAACGGTGCTCTATCCCTCCGCAGATGTCCTCACGACCGGCATGCGCGGCATGACGATGTATGGCCTGTCGTGGTTCGATGCCCTCATCTGGGCCGCCGCCGAAGTCCACGGTGTCGACGAACTGCTGTCTGAGGACTTCCAGCACGGCCGGCATTACGGTCGCGTGCGGGCGGTCAATCCCTTTCTGGCGCGGGGAGTGCAGGAGCTGCCGGCGCTCTATGGCAGTTCGGGGCCGAATCACCCGATCCTGTGACGCAGGTCCGGACGACGCCCCCGGTCCGGAGCAGTATGGAGTTGCGCAGCCGGGTCCCCTCGCAGCCACAGCGGCACCGATTCATGGGGTGGGAAGGGCCGGCGAGTTGCCCTGCGAAGGGGGTCCGGCGTGCGACCAACCCGGCCATTACGGCCCCGGGTCAGCGCGCCGGCGATTGACAGCCCCGCGGGGTCTACCTAGAATCCGCACCCTTTCTCGGGAGTCCCTCGTTCGGACCCCCGAAAAACAGCGGCTTACGAACGTCCGGGCCGCCTCCGCAAGGGGGTGGCCCGGGTCGTCTTCGGCAGCCGCCCGCCACAGCCGGTCGTGGGGCTGTCGGTCGTAGGCCCGGGTTCTCCCGTTCGCGCGGGATGTTTTGGCGGGCCGACGAGCGACCTCTCCTGTCCGGCGGTCCTGTCCGACAACTCGCTGCAAGACTGGAGACTGCATGGCCACCACAGGTCAGCTGATTCGCGCCCCGCGCCGCACGCGCGCCGAAAAGACGAAGGTGCCCGCGCTCGGCGCCGCCCCGCAGAAGCGCGGCGTGTGCACCCGCGTCTACACCACGACGCCCAAGAAGCCCAACTCCGCGCTGCGCAAGGTCTGCCGCGTGCGCCTCGTCAACGGTTACGAGGTCACCTCGTACATCGGCGGCGAAGGCCACAACCTGCAGGAGCACTCGGTGGTGCTGATCCGCGGCGGCCGCGTCAAGGACCTCCCGGGCGTGCGCTACCACACGGTGCGCGGCACCCTCGATTGCGCGGGCGTCAACGACCGCAAGCAGAGCCGTTCCAAGTACGGCGCCAAGCGTCCCAAGAAATAACGGAGCACAGCCATGTCCCGTCGCGCACAAGCCCCGGTCCGCAACATCCTGCCGGACCCGAAGTTCAACAACGAGATGCTCGCCAAGTTCATGAACGTCGTCATGAAGAGCGGCAAGAAGTCGGCCGCCGAGCGCATCATCTACGGCGCCATCGACCGCATCACCGAGAAGACCGGCAAGCAGGGCGGCGACGCCATGATGCTGCTCTCGGCCGCGCTCGACAACGTCAAGCCGATGGTCGAGGTGAAGTCGCGCCGCGTCGGCGGCGCCACCTACCAGGTGCCGGTCGAGGTGCGCGCGCAGCGCCGCCAGACCCTCGCCATGCGCTGGGTCATCGAGGCCGCGCGCGCCCGCAGCGAGAAGTCGATGGCGTTCCGCCTCGCGCACGAGCTGATGGAGGCCGCCGAGAACCGCGGCGCCGCCGTCCGCAAGCGCGAGGACACGCACCGCATGGCCGAGGCCAACAAGGCGGCGGCGAAGGCCACAACCTGCAGGAGCACTCGGTGGTGCTGCCGCAGCGGGACGCGCTGCTCGAGGCCGAGGGACTGATGCGCCAGACAACGG
>RFTM01000265.1 GCA_009923475.1 Gammaproteobacteria bacterium
CCGCGTGGCGATGCTCGCGCTCGACTCCGGCCAGATCTGGTGGTCGCGCGAGCTGTCCAGCCACCGCGGCCTCGACATCGACGACGAGCGCGTGTTCGTCTCGACGGCGGGCGGTGAAGTGGTCGCCTTGCGCCGCCGCACCGGCGTGGAGGTCTGGCGCCAGGACGCGCTGCGCCGCCGCGGGTTGTCCGGCCCGGCGATCATCGGCTCGCAGGTCGTCGTCGCCGATGTCGAAGGCTACCTGCATTGGCTCGATGCCGAGACCGGCGCCTTCGTCGCGCGCGGCAAGGCGGGCGGTCGCGTGACCAACGCGCCGCGCGTCGCCGACGGCATCCTCGTGGTGCAGGACGACGAAGGCCGGGTCAGCGCCTTCCGCCCCCGTGCGCCCAAGGCGGCCAAGGCAGCACCCGCGCCTGCGCCCGCGAAGACGGAGTGACGGCGGCCGCGTGGACGCCATGTTGCCCGTCGTGGTGCTGGTCGGCCGACCGAACGTCGGCAAGTCCACGCTCTTCAACCGCCTGACCGGCACCCGCGACGCCCTGGTCGCGGACATGCCGGGCGTGACGCGCGACCGCCAGTACGGCTACGGGCGCCTCGGCCCCGTGCCCTATGTCGTCGTCGACACCGGCGGGCTCGTCGAGCAGCCCTCGGGCATCGAGCAGCCGATGCGCCTGCAGACCGAGCGCGCCATCGAAGAGGCGGACCTATTGGTCTTCATCGCCGATGCGCGCAGCGGCCTCACGCCGCAGGACCATTTCGTCGCCCGCGAGCTGCGCCGCTCGGGCAAGCCCGTGTTCCTCGCGGTCAACAAGGCCGAGGGGCTCGACCCCTCGACCGCCGCCGCCGATTTCCACTCGCTCGGGCTCGGCGATCCGCTGCCCATCGCCGCCGCGCACGGCGAGGGCTGCCGCGAGCTCATGTCGCGCGTGCTCGAGGGCTACGATGCCGAAGCGCTCGCCGCCGCGTCCGCGCCCGACGATGGCCGCATCCGCATCGCCGTGATCGGCCGGCCGAACGTCGGCAAGTCCACGCTCGTCAACCGCCTGATCGGCGAGGAGCGCGTCATCGCGAGCGACCTGCCCGGCACCACGCGCGACAGCATCTTCGTGCCCTTCGCGCGCGACGGCCGCGAGTTCACGCTCATCGACACCGCCGGCGTGCGCCGCCGCGGCAAGGTCGAGGACGAGATCGAGAAGGCGAGCGTCGCCAAGACCCTGCAGGCCATCGACACCGCGCATGTGGTGGTGTTCGTGGTCGATGCGCACGAGGGCATCGGCGAGCAGGACGCCAACGTGCTCGGCCTCGCGCTGCAGCGCGGCCGCGCGCTCATCATCGCCGTCAACAAATGGGACGGCATCCCGATGGAGCAGCGCGAGGAGATCCGCCGCCTGCTCGCCCTCAAGCTCGATTTCGTGCCCTACGCGCCGCAGCACTTCATCTCGGCGCGCCACGGTACCGGTGTCGGCGAGCTCGTGGCCGCCACCATCAAGGCCTACGACGCCGCGATGACCGAGATCCCGACTCCGAAGCTCACCAAGACGCTGGAGCGCGCCATGGTGCAGCACCAGCCGCCGCTGGTGCGCGGCCGGCGCATCAAGCTGCGCTACGCCCACCAGGGCGGCCGCAACCCCCCGCGGATCATCGTGCACGGCAACCAGACCGTGCACGTGCCCGAGGCCTACACGCGCTACCTCGCCAATGTCTTCCGGCGCGAGTTCGACCTCTTCGCCTCGCCGGTCGCGGTCGAGTACCGCACCGACTCCAACCCTTACGCCCGCAGCAAGGGGCGACCGAAGCGGCTCACCGCTTCGGAGAAGCGCTCGGTGGCCAAAGGAAAAGCGCGGGGTCGACGTAAGCCCGGTTGAGCGACACGCCCCAGTGCAGGTGCGGCCCGGTCGAGCGGCCGGTCGACCCGACGGCGCCGAGCAGGTCGCCGGTCTCGACGGCATCCCCGGGCTTCACGTCGATGCGGCTGAGGTGGCAGTAGAGCGTCACCAGTCCCTGCCCGTGGTCCACGATCACGGTGTTGCCGTTGAAGAAGAAATCCCCGGTCTCGACCACGCGCCCCGGCAAGGGCGCCACGATCGGCGTGCCCGTGGGCGCCGCGATGTCCATGCCCGAGTGCGGGTTGCGCGACTGGCCGTTGAACACGCGGCGGGCGCCGAAGGAGTCGGAGGGCGACCCGGGCACCGGCTGCTCGAGGCGCAGCGTCGCCGGCGGCGCCTCGCTGAAGCTGTCCATCGCCTTGCGCAGCACCGGCGTCTCGCGCGCCACCCGCGCCGCGTCCTCGGGCGAGAGGTCCACCTGCTTCGGTGCGACGGTGAGCTTCTGCGTCCGGTAGGCCTTGTCTGCGACGGTGAAGGCACGGGTCTCGCGCCGATCGCCCTGCCGCAGCTCGACGCTCGCCGGTCCCGGCGCCTGCGCCAAGGGGATGCCGACCACCGCCACCCAGCCCGTCCCGCGCGGCAGCACCATCACGCGCTTGCCGTCGAAGGTGACCGCGGGCGGCGCCTCGGCGGCGGTGCCGGTCGTCGTGGTCTTCGCGATATCGATGAGCACCACGCCGCCGGGCACGGCGCTCTCGCGCGGCAGGTCGGCTTGGGCGGCGCCCGCAAGCAGCGCGAGCGCAAGGGCGAGGGCGGGTCGTGGCGGGACTTTCATGCGGTGCGTTCCGGAAGGTCGGGGGGAGGATCCGTCAGGGTCGCATCGACCGTCGCGCGCAGCCGTCCGCGACCGAGCCGCGCTTCGATGCGCGTGCCGCGCGGCGCATCGGCCGCATCACGCAACAGCTTGCCGTCCTCGCGCGTGACGAGCGCATAGCCGCGGTCGAGCGTCGCAAGCGGGCTCACGGCATGCAGCGTGCGATGCGCGAGCCCGAAGCGCTGGCCGAGCGCGTCCAGCTTGCGCGGCAACGCGGCTTGCAGGCGTGCCTCCAGCATCGCGCGCCGCGCCGCGAGCCGCTGCAGCGCGAGCGCGGGCGAGGTACGGTCGAGCCGCGCGACCAGCCGTTGCAATGCGAGCCCCGAGTCGGCCAGCTGCAGCCGCAGCGTGCCGGCAATCAGCACGCGCGGCGCGTCTTGCAGGAAGCGGGCGGAATCGATCTCGTCCAGGCTCACTTCCAGCGGGCGCTCGACCCTCGCCGCGAGCGGGTCCCCCGACCACTGAGCCCGTGCCCGCGCCCCGGCGTAACGCGCATCGGCTGCGAGTTGCAGGTGGGCAAGCGAGCCACCCGCTTGAATATCGAGGATGAGCGATTCCTCAGGCAGCCGCGCGCGCAG
>RFTM01000266.1 GCA_009923475.1 Gammaproteobacteria bacterium
TTCTGGACGCGCGACATCTACCCGGTCTGCGAGCTGGGGCTCATCCGCTACAGCGGCTCGGTGAGCGAGGCGACCCGCTGCTTCGCCGGGCAGCCGCTGGTCGCGGGCGAGTTCCCGCTGTCGCCCGTCGTGACCTGCTTCGTGGTGATCGCGAGCGGCGCGCTGCTGTGGGCGCGCGACCGGTTCCCCTGGATGGCGCTGGGCGCGGTGGCCATGCTGCTCACCGCAGCGCTGCCCGCGCTGCGCGCGCACAAGCTCGACAACTTCGGCGAGGTGCTGATCGTGCTCGGCACGACGCTCGCCATCGCGCGCTACGCGCGCGCTAGGCCCCGAGACGGCGCGCCAGCGACAGCAGGTCAGGCACCTCGAGGTCCGCGCCCGGGCTGAGCCCCTCCGGCCAAGCCATGCCCGCGCGGTTGACCCAGGCCGCGCGGCAGCCCGCCGCACGCGCGCCCACCACGTCCAGGTGAGGGTTGTCGCCGACATAGAGCATCTCTTGCGGCGCGACGCCGAGCGCCGCCGCCGAGGCCAGGAACGCCCCCGCTTGCGGCTTGGCGCAGCCCACCGATTCGGCGTTCAGGACGCCCACGAAATGCCCGTCCAAGCCGATGCGCCGCAGGTCGGCGTTGCCGTTGGAGAAGGTCGCCATCGCGAAGCGCGCGCCGAGCGCCGTGAGCGCCGGGCGCACGTCCTCGAAGAGCTCCACCTCGTTGCGGGCCGCGATGAACACCTCGAAGGCGGCATCGCCGATCGCGGGATCGTGGCCGTGGCGCGCCGCGATGCGGCGCAGCGCCTCGGTGCGCAGCCAGGTCATGTCGTGGGCCCGCCCCGGCTGCTCGGCCGCGAGCGCGAGCCGCGTCTCGTACACCGACTCGGCCGTGAGGTGCGGACCCAGCGCAGGGTGACGGTCGGCGATGAACTCGGCTACGCGCGCCTCGGCGCGCAGCAGCACGGGCCTGACCGCCCAGAACGTGTCGTCCAGGTCGAAGCACAGGGCGCGGATGCCCGACAGGTCGGACGAGGGGACGGTCGGCATGGCGGGGACGGACTCCGCGACGAACAGGGCTACAATCAGGGACAGGCTTTTTACCGACCCGCCGCGCGGAGCACAACATGTCCCGTATCCCTTCCCTGCTGCTCGCCACCGCCCTCCTCTGCGGCACCGCCGCGGTCGCCGGACCGGGCGCCCCGAAACCCTTCACCGCCGAAGACCTGGTGCGCCTCGCCCGTGTCTCCGACCCGCAGGTCTCGCCCGACGGCCGACGCGTCGCCTACACCCTGCGCGAGACCGACATGGACGCGAACCGCGGCCGCAACGACCTCTGGCTCGCCGACCTCGATGCGCGGGGCGCCGTGTCCGCCACGCGCCGCCTGACCCAGAACCCCGCCTCCGACGCCTCGCCGCGCTGGGCCCCGGACGGCCGCGGCCTGTATTTCCTGTCGAGCCGCGGCGGCAGCTCGCAGGTCTGGTACCTGAGCCTCGCCGGCGGCGAACCCCAGCCCGTCACCGACCTGCCGCTCGATGTCGGCTCCTTCGAGGTGTCGCCGCGCGGCGACCGGCTCGCCGTCTCGATGGAGGTCTTCCCCGGCTGCGCCGACCTCAAGTGCACGACCGACCGCAAGGCCGCTCAGGGCAAGCAGAAGGCGAGCGGCCAGGCCTACGACCAGCTGTTCGTGCGCCACTGGGACACCTGGAAGGACGGCACCCTGTCGCAGCTCTTCACCGTATCTTTGGGCGCCGACGGCAAGGCGGGCGCGCCGGTGAAGGTCTCGGGCGCGGTGCAGGGCGACGTGCCCTCCAAGCCCTTCGGCGGCGACGAGGACTACGCCTTCAGCCCCGACGGCGCGCGCATCGTCTTCAGCGCACGCCTCGCCGACCGCAGCGAGCCGTGGTCGACCAACTTCGACCTCTACGAGGTGCCCGCCGACGGCTCCGCGCCCGCCCGCAACCTCACGGCCGACAACAAGGCCTGGGACGGACAGCCCGTGTTCCTCGCCGACGGCAGCCTCGCGTGGCTCGCCATGGACCGGCCCGGCTTCGAGGCCGACCGCTTCAAGGTGATGCTGCGCGGCGCACGCGACGGCAAGGCGCGCGCCCTCACCGCCGACTGGGACCGCTCGGTCGGTTCGCTGGCCGCGAGCTTCGACCGCAAGCGCCTGCTCGCCGTCGCGGAAGACATCGGCCAGGCGCCGCTGTTCGAGATCGACCCGGCCACCGGCGCGCGCACCCGCCTCGTCGCGGCGGGACAGGTGCAGGCGTTCTCGGCCGCGCCGCAAGGGGCGGTGATCGCCTGGGCCGCGCTCGATTCGCCGCCCGACCTCTTCCTCGCCGCGCGCGGCAAGCCGCCCGCGCGCCTGACCTCGGTCAACGCCGCGGCGCTCGCGGACCGCGCGCTGGCGCCGTCCGAGCAGTTCTCGTTCGCCGGCGCGGGCGGCGCCACCGTGTACGGCTACGTCACCAAGCCGGACGGCTGGGTACCCGGCAAGAAGTACCCGATCGCCTTCATCGTGCACGGCGGGCCGCAGTCGAGCTTCGCCAACTCGTGGTCGTGGCGCTGGAACCCGCAGGTGTTCGCCGGCGCCGGCTACGGCGTCGTGTTCATCGACTTCCACGGCTCGACCGGCTACGGACAGGCCTTCACCGATTCCATCAGCCAGGACTGGGGCGGCAAGCCGCTCATCGACCTGCAGAAGGGCCTCGACGCAGCGCTCGCCAAGTACGACTGGCTCGACGGCTCGCGCGCCTGCTCGCTGGGCGCGTCCTACGGCGGGTTCATGCAGAACTGGATCGCCGGCAACTGGAACTGGTCCGACCGCTTCAAGTGCATCGTGAACCACGCCGGCATCTTCGACCAGCGCATGATGTACTACACCACCGAAGAGCTGTGGTTCACCGAGTGGGAGAACGGCGGCCCGTACTACGCCAACCCGCAGCTCCACGAGAAGTTCAACCCGGCCGACCACGTCGCCAAGTGGAAGACGCCGATGCTCGTCATCCACGGCGCGCTCGACTACCGCGTGCCGTACTCGCAGGGCCTCGCCGCCTTCACCGCGCTGCAGCGCCGCGGCATCGAGAGCCGCCTGCTCTACTTCCCGGACGAGAACCACTGGATCCTGAAGCCCGCGAACAGCCTGCTGTGGCATGCCGAGGTGATCGACTGGCTCGACAAGCACCTCAAGAACGATGGTCCGAGGTGAGGCGGCGCGCATGAGGCTGCCGACACGGGGCTCCCTTCGATCGTCCCGGAGCGGGGCGTGGCGCGCCATGGA
>RFTM01000267.1 GCA_009923475.1 Gammaproteobacteria bacterium
CGTGTACGCTAAGCGGCGCTCGAGACAGGTTTGGGTGGCAGCCAGTTCACACAGGTAATGCGAGCGGCGCACGGCAAACTGGCCTTGGCCGGATTGATCCAGTTGCAAAGAGATATCCGCCGCCTGTTGCCAGTCGCGGCTGCGTTCGTAAATGCTCAGCAAGGCCAGCAGAGACGACTGCGCCAAGGGGGATTGCAAGAGGCTGCGAAAGCCGGCTTCGGCGCGGTCGAGGATGCCGGCCTTGATGAGGTCGGTGAACTCTCCGGTTGCCGCGTTGAGGCCAATCGCACCCTTTTCGCTCTCGACGCGCTGCACGACGACCTGTACGCGTCGATGGAGCGCGCGTTCAAGTGGCTCGACACCCTCTTCGTCGATGACGGCACGCGCCCGGTCGCGGTCCCTGCCTCGCCGTTCAGCATCAACATCGGTCCCACCGTCATGAAGCGCGGCGACCGTTACGTCGCCGACGTCGATGCCGAGTTCGATGTCACGCTCAAGCTGCCGAACATGCAGCGCCGCGCCTCGGTGTTCCTCACCACCGAAGACCTCTCCGAGATCAGCGAGTCCAGGGACTCGGGCCAGCAGTCGATGCGCGCCGGCCTGCGGTACGCCGCGCTGCAGGCCTTCGATGTCGAGCTCGGCGCCAAGCTCGACGCGCCGCCGGTCGGTTATGCGGCGCTGCGCTGGAGCCGTCGCTGGCATCGGGGCGACTGGGACGTGCAGCCCTACGCGAAGCTGTTCGCGCAGACCGACGA
Source organism: Gammaproteobacteria bacterium (assembly GCA_009923475.1). Lineage (GTDB taxonomy): Bacteria > Pseudomonadota > Gammaproteobacteria > Steroidobacterales > Steroidobacteraceae > UBA964. The sequence continues at coordinate 756 of RFTM01000267.1, forward strand.
CGGCGTCGGCGCCTCGGCCGCGTTCATCGTCAATCATTGGCGGGGGCGCACGCTCACGCGCTCGGTGTCCTCGGCGAAGTGGCTGCGCGACCGGCAGGCCACCGAGTGGGGGCAGTCGTTCTCGGTGGCGCGCGTCGAGGCGCTGCTCGAGCCCGACCAGTACTCCGCGCGGCTGCGCGGCCAGGACCTCGCGGACGGTTGGGGCCTGCGCGTGCAGGCGGGCGGCGCCGACACGTCGGCGGTCGACTACTACGAGGTCGGCCCGTTCCTGAAACGGCCGCTGCACTCCGACTGGCTCTATCTCGCGGTGCAGCCCGTCGTGCGCTGGGAGCGGCGCTACGGTTGGCGCGCCGACCCCGGCCTGCGCCTCGGCCTTTACGCCCTGTTCTGGGGGCTGTCGCGCTGAAGGCGCTTGGCCAGCGAATGCAGGTGGACCTCGGTCGGTCCGTCGTACACGCGGAACGCGCGTATCTCGCGCCAGATCTTCGACACCGGGGTCTCGTCGACGATGCCGCTGCCGCCCATGACCTGCACGCAACGGTCGACCACCTGGAACAGCATCTCGGAGCAGGCGACCTTGGCCATGCTCGATGCGGCCGAGGCGCGCTCGCCCTGGTCGAGCAGCCATGCGGCATGGTCGATCATCAGCCGCGACTGCAGCAGGTCGATCTCGTTGCGCGCGAGCTGGAACCCGACACCCTCGTGGTCGATGAGGGGCTTGCCGAAGGCCTGTCGCCGGGCGGCGTAGCCGGTGGCGACGTGGTGGGCGCGCAGGGCGGCGCCCCACCACCGCATGCAGTGGGTGAGGCGCGCGGGCGCGAGCCGCACCTGCGCGTAGCGGAAGCCCTCGTGCGGCTCGCCGAGCACCATTTCTTTGGGGACGCGCACGCCCTCGAGCGCGACCACGGCATGGCCGCCGGGCATGGTGTGGTCGACGGTGTGCATGATGCGCTCGATGCGCACGCCGGGGTCGGGGAGGGGCACCAGGAACATCGTCGCCCGGCGGTCGTCGGTCCGCGCCATGACGATGGCGACGCCCGCGCCCTCCGCTCCGGTGATGAACCACTTGCGGCCGTCGATGACCCAATGGTCGTCGCGCTCGACGGCGCGGGTGAGCATCATGCCGGGGTCGGAGCCGGCGCCGCCGTCGGGCTCGGTCATCAGGAACGACGACCGCAGCGTCCCGGCCGCGAGGGGCCGCAGGAAACGCTCCTTCTGCGCCGGCGTGGCGATGCGCTCGAGCATGTGCATGTTGCCTTCGTCGGGCGCCATGCAGTTCATCGCCACCGGTCCCAACAAGGAATAGCCGCTGGCGCGCAGCACCACCGCCGTGTCGCGGTGGTCGAGGCCGTGGCCGCCCCATTCCGCGCCGACCTGCGGCGCGAGCAGCCCGGCCGCGCGGGCGTGGCGGCGCAGCTCCTGCACCACCTCGTCGGCGAGCGGCCCCTGGCAGCGCGGGTCGGATTCGTAGGGGATGACCACCTCGTCGATGAAGCGGCGGACGCGCGCCTCGAGGTCGAGGGCGCGGGGGCTCTGCGTGAAGTCGGTCATGGCATCGCTCCGTGGGTCCATCCGCGCGGGGATGGTGCGGGACTATAGACCGGCGCTGCAGTTCAGGTGCGGCCCATCAGCGCGTCACGGCAATCCGCGGTGACCGGCCAGCCGGCGAGGGTGTGCGCGAGGTCGCCGTCGCGGAGGGCGACGGCGGGCGTCGCGGACAGGCGCGGCGCCGGCGCGGTGCGCAAGCTGCCGTCCGGCTCGCGGTCGACCGCGGCGCGCGCCGCGATGTGCGGATGGTCCGGCGCGTCCTCGCAGGACAGCACGGGCGACAGGCAGGCGTCCGGCACGGCGATCGCATCCCGCCAGCCCTCGAGCGTCCGCGAGGCGACGATGGCGGCGATACGACCGCGCATCGCGGGCCACCGGGCCTTGTCCATCTGCGCGTCGAACAGCGCATCCGTGAGGCCGAGGACCTGCCGGAACGTCGCGTAGAAGCGCGCCTCGATCGCGCCGACGGCGAGGAAGCGGCCATCGGCGGTGCGGTAGGTGCCGTAGAAGGGCGCGCTGCCGTCGAGGAAGTTCGACTCGCGGGTGGCGGACCAGATCCCCGCGTTGGTCCAGCCGTAGACGGGCGACATCAGCTGCAGCGTGCCGTCGACCATCGCCGCGTCCACCACCTGCCCCTGGCCGGTGCGCAGCGCGTTGAGGTGCGCGGCGAGCAGGCCGAAGGCGAGCAGCATCCCGCCGCCGCCGTAGTCGCCGAGCAGGTTGAGCGGCGGCGGCGGCGGATCGGCGGCGCGCCCGATGGCATGCAGCGCGCCGGTGAGGGCGATGTAGTTGATGTCGTGGCCCGGGTGCTGCGCCAGCGGTCCGGTCTGCCCGTAGCCGGTGATCCGGCCGTAGACCAGGCGCGGGTTGACCGCGAGCACCGCCTCGGGGCCGAGGCCGAGCCGTTCCATCACGCCGGGCCGGCTGCCCTCGATGAGCGCGTCCGCGGCCTGCAGCAGCG
>RFTM01000268.1 GCA_009923475.1 Gammaproteobacteria bacterium
GTGATGGCGATCCGCGTGCGCGACCGCAAGGCGGGATAGCCGCGCGACGTCTGCCGTGCCGCGCGACGCGGCACCGGGTGTGGATGGTCTCCATGTTCACCTCGTCGGGCCTGCCGGCCCGGACAGCCCGCTTTTCAGCACATGCTTCGCCATCTTGCCGGTGGGCAGCCTCGGCAGCGCGTCGCGGAACAGGATCTTCTTGGGCACCTTGATCGACGACAGGGAAGCGCGGAGCCATCGCCTCAGGCCCTCGGCAAGCTCGTCGCCGGCCTGCGAAGGGTCGACGAGCTGGACGAAGGCGGTGACCGCTTCGCCGAGGTCTTCGTCGGGCACGCCGATCACCGCGGCATCGACCACCTGCGGGTGGGTGACGAGCAGGTCCTCGATCTCCTGCGGATACACGTTCACGCCGCCCGTGATGATCATGAAGTTCTTGCGGTCGGTGAGGTACAGGTAACCGTCCTCGTCGAGGCGGCCGATGTCGCCGACCGTGGTCCATCCCTTGGCGTGATGGGCCGTGCTCGTGCGGCCGGGATCGCCGAGATACGAGAACTCCAGGCCGCCCTCGCAGTACACGGTCCCCACCTCGCCGACCGGCAGCTCGTCGCCTTCGTCGTCGCAGATGTGGATCGTGCCGACATGGCAGCGCCCGACCGAGCCTTCGTGGGCGAGCCACTGCTCCGAGTCGATGATGGTCAGCGCCGCCTGTTCGGTCGAGCCGTAGAACTCGAGCAGGATCGGCCCCCACCACTCGATCATCGCGTGCTTCACCGGCACGGGACAGGGCGCGGCCGCGTGCACGGCGAGGCGCAGCGACGAGAGGTCGTACGCGCCGCGGATGCCGGCGTCGAGCTTGAGCAGGCGCACGAAGTGCGTGGGCACCCACTGCGAGAGGTCGACGCGATGCCGTTCGATGAGCCGCAGCGCGTGCTCGGCATCGAAATGCTCCATCACCACCACCGTCCCTCCGGCCTCGATGACCGCGAGCGCGAAACCGAGCGGCGCCGCATGGTAGAGCGGCGCCGTGGACAGGTAGGTCGAGTGCGCACCGCCGCCGATCCTGGCCACGAACCGGATGGAGCTGGTGACGACGTCTCCCACGCCTTCCGCGCCGTCGTGCACGACGCCCTTCTGACGGCCTGTCGTGCCGGAGGAGTACAGCATCGCCTTGCCGCGACGCGCATCGCGCAGGGGCGCGGCGGGCACTGCGGCGCGCAGCCCGTCCCAGGAGCGGGTGCCCGGCAGCTCGCTGCCGACACGGTACAGCGTCAGGCCCGGACAGCTAGCCGCGATGGCATCGGCGGTGACCTCCACGCCGTCCGAGAGCACGAGCGCTTTCGCGCCGCTGTCGCGGATGATGAACGCCGCCTCCGGCGCGGTGAGCTTGGACGGGATGGGCACGAAGGTCAGGCCGCAGCGCAGGGCGGCGCAGACCACCTCGAACAGCTCGGGGCGATTGGGCATGCAGATCGCCAGCACTTCGCCGTCGGCGAAACCCTCGGCCCGCAAGAGCTGCGCGCCCCGGTCGGCCTTGGACTCGAGCTCGCCGAAGGTGACGGTCCGGCCGTCGCCGCCCATCACCAGGGCAGGCTTGTCCGGCGGAAAGGCGCTGTAACTCGGCGCGACCGGCACGGCGGCAACCGGGCGTCAGCCCACGGCAGAGGTATTGGTCGGGAGCGTGCGCGGGAACGCGTCGAGGGCCACGGCGAGTTCCTCGAGGTCCCAGTAGCCCTTGCGGTCGATCACGTGGTCGCAGGACCAGCCGCGGTACATGCCGATGAAACCGCCATGGACGCCGAACACCTGGCCGTTGAACACGCAACGCTCGCTGGCGAGGTAGGCGACCAGCGGCGCGACGTTGCGGGGATGGAAGTGGTCGAAGGCCGCCGGGTCTTCGGGCGCCGCCACGAGCGCCGCGAACGCCGGTGTCGCGAGCACCGGCGCGGTGCGCGCGCCGGGCGCGATGCAGTTGACGCGCGCGCCATGGCGCGCGAGCTCCTGCGCGGCGACGATCGTCATGGCGGCGATGCCGGCCTTCGCGGCCGAATAGTTGAACTGTCCGATGATGCCGTGCAGGCCCGACACCGACGAGGTGTTGACGATGGCCCGCGCCGCGCTGCGGCCGAGCTTGGTCTCGTCCTTCCAGTGACGCGCCGCCGCCTGCGTGAGCGAGAACGTGCCGCGCAGGTGCACGCGGATCACGGCGTCGAAGTCCTGCTCGTCCATGCTCGCGACCATCTTGTCGCGGATGAAGCCGGCGTTGTTCACGACGACGTGCAGCGCCCCGAAGGTCTTCACGGCGAGGTCCACGAGCGCGGCGCCCGTGGCCATCTCGCCGACGTCGCCGTCGAGCGCGACCGCCTGCCCTCCGGCCTGCACGATCTCGTCGGCCACGGCGCCGGCGCCGCGCAGGTCGTTGACCACGACGCTCGCGCCCTGCCGCGCGAACAGCAACGCATGCTCGGGGCTGACCACGGCCCACGAGCTGCGCCGCCGCGGCTGGGACGTGACGGTCGTCGACGGGCAGCCGGAAGTGGCCGCGGGGGCGAGCCACGCCAACGGCAGCCTGCTCACCACCTCGATGGCAGAGCCCTGGAACGCCCCGGGCGTGCACCGCCACCTCGCCGAGTCGCTGTTCCGTGCCGACTCCCCGCTGAAGCTCTGGCCTTCTGCCATCCCGTCGCTGCTCGGATGGGGGATGCGCTTCCTGCGCCACTCGACGCCGGCGCGCAGCCGCGCGGCCACCGAGGCGAACTTCATCCTCGGCCACTACTCGCTGCGTTGCCTCGACGAGGTGCGCGCGCAGCTCGACCACCGCGACGATGCCGCCGGGCATGGCCTGATCCGGATCTTCCGCGACCCCGAGGGCATGCGGACGGCCATGCAAGGCATCGACCGCCTCCGTCCGCTCGGTCTGCGGGCAGAGACGCTGGACGCAGCCGGCGCGGTCCGTCTGGAACCTGCGCTCGAGGGCATCCGGGACCGGATCGCGGGTGCGGTGCTGTTCCCCGACGACCAGCGCGGCGACGCGCACCGCTTCTGCGTCGCCCTGGCGACGGCGTTCGCGCGCGCAGGCGGACGGCTGCGGCTCGACACCCCGGTCGAGCGGATCGAGGTGGAGCGCGGACAGGTGCGCGGCGTCCGTTTGCGTGACGGGCGCATCGAGGCCGCGACGGTGGTGCTGTCGGCGGGGGTCCGCTCGCCCGCCTTGGCGCGC
>RFTM01000269.1 GCA_009923475.1 Gammaproteobacteria bacterium
CACGGCGACCAGCGGCCGGCGCGGGTGTTCGGCGCCTTGCTCGCGGCCACCGTCGCGCTGCGTCGCCGCGCCGTCGGCGGCGAGGTGGCGGCGCTGGTGCCGGTGCCGCTGCACACCGCCCGCCATGCCGAGCGCGGGTTCAACCAGGCCGAGTCGATCGCGCGCCAGGCCGGTCTTTGGCTGGGCGTGCCCGTCCGCGCGCAGGGCCTGTCGCGGGTGCGCGCGACGCGCCCCCAGACCGGGTTGAGCGGCGCCGAGCGTCGGCGCAACCTCGCTGCGGCGTTCACCGCGACGCCCGTGCCGCGCGGCACGGCACGCGGCGTCGCGCTCATCGACGACGTGCTCACCACGGGCGCCACGGTCGCCGCCGCGCGCACGGCGCTGCTCGCGGCGGGCGTGCCGTCGGTGCAGGTCTGGACGGTGGCGCGCGCGCAGCCGCGGCGCGATGCGGCAGGCGCCGCGCCTCAGGCCGCGCGCAGCGCGTGATCGGCGGCGATGCCCGCGAAGATCGCCATGCCCACGTAATTGTTGGCGCGGAAGGCGCGCAGGCAATCGGCGGGCGCGCGGTGGCGCGCGATCCACAGCTGCCAAGCGAACAGCGCCGCTGCGGCCGCGAGACCGGCGAGGTATGCGGCGCCGTATCCCGCCTGGATGCCGGCGAGCCACAGGCCGAAGACCATGATCGCCTGCAGGCAGCCGACGGCGAGCAGGTCCATGCTGCCGAACAGCAGCGCGGTGGAGCGCACGCCGAGCCGGCGGTCGTCCTCGCGGTCGGCCATCGCGTAGAGCGTGTCGTAGATGCAGGCCCACACCACCGTGACGAGCAGCAGCAGCCAGCCGACGCGCGGCACCTCGCCCTGCGTCGCCACGAAGGCCATCGGCACGGCCCAACCGAACGCGAGCCCGAGCCAGGCCTGCGGCGCCGGGAAGAAGCGCTTGAAGAGCGGGTAGGACACCATCAGCAAGGCCGCGACCACCGCCATGCGCACGGTGGCCGCGTCGAGCAGCAGCGCGAGGCCGAGCGCGGCCAGCATCAGCACGACGAACAGCCCGATCGCGCCGTACGGCGAGATGCGCCGCGCCGCCAGCGGGCGCTCGCGCGTGCGCTGCACGAACGGGTCGATGTCGCGGTCGAGCAGGTCGTTGACGATGCAGCCCGCCGAGCGGGTGAGCACCGTGCCGAGCACGAACACCAGCAGCAGCCGCGGCGAGGGCACGCCGGCCGCGGCGATCCACAGCGCCCACAGCGCCGGCCACAGCAGCAGCAGGATGCCGATCGGGCGGTCGAGCCGCGTCAGCAGCGCGTACTCGTGCAGCCGTCGGCGCAGCGCGGGGCTCATGGCGCGCGCCTCACCGGACGGCGTCCCGGCCGATGTCCGGCAGGAACACCTCGAGCAGCATGAACGGCGCGCCGTGGGCGCGGAACTCCGAGCGCCGCACCCACAGCGCGCGCGCCGCGCCGCCCGCGAGCGCGCAGGCGCGGGCGACCTCGGGCGCGTCGGACGGCAGCATCGCGAACAGGAACGGGTCGCGCTCGAGCCGCGCCTCGTGTTCGCCCAAGGCCTCGCCCAGGGTGCGCGTCCCGACCCGGCCGAGCCAAGGCTGTGCGGCGAGCGTCGCCGCCGGCACGCGCGTGCAGGCGTAGAGCCAGAGCGCGTCGCCGCAGCGCATCTCGATCTCGCGCAGGTGGTCGGCGCCGCCCGGGGCCGGGCCCTCGTGCAGGACGCGCATGGTGTAGCGGTCGCCGGCCGCGTCGCGGATGCGCTGCGTGAGCAGCCCCGGCGTCAGCAGCCACGAGCGCAGCGTGGCGTCGCCCTCGTAGCAGTTGAGCGCGTTGCCCGGCAGCCAGAGCGCGGCGGTCGCGGCGATGTCATCCGATGCGGCCATATCTGTCGTCGTCGCCGATCCAGCGGGCGGTGAGGCCTGCGATTCTATCCGGATACCGCGCCAGCATGACCTCGGCGGCCTGTTGCACGCGCGGCAGCAGGTCGGCGTCGCGCACGAGGTCGGCGACACGCATGCGGGCGAGGCCGGTCTGGCGGGTGCCGAGCAGCTCGCCCGGGCCCCGCAGCTCGAGGTCGCGCTCGGCGATGGCGAAGCCGTCGCCGGTCTCGCGGATGGCGTTGAGCCGCGCGCGGGCGAGCGGCCCGAGCGGCGCGCGGTAGAGCAGCACGCAGCTGCTCTCGTGGGCGCCGCGGCCGACGCGGCCGCGCAGCTGGTGCAGCTGCGCGAGGCCCATGCGCTCGGCGTTCTCGATCACCATCACCGTGGCGTTCGGCACGTCGACGCCGACCTCGATGACGGTGGTCGCCACCAGCAGCTGGATGCGCCCCGCCTGGAACTCGAGCATCGTCGCGTCCTTCTGGCGCGGCGGCATGCGGCCGTGCACCAGGCCCACCTTCAGCTGCGGCAGCGCCGCGGTGAGCTGCGCGGCGACGTCCTCGGCGGCCTGGCAGCGCAGCTCCTCGGACTCGTCGATGAGCGGGCATACCCAGTAGGCCTGGCGGCCGCCGCGGCAGGCGGCGGCGATGCGCGCCACCACCTCGTCGCGCCGCGACTCGGCGGCGACCACGGTGGCGACGGGCGTGCGGCCGGGCGGCAGCTCGTCGATCGCGGAGACATCGAGGTCCGCATAGGCCGTCATCGTCGACGAGCAGCACCGCTTCGGGCACCACCGTGACGCCGAGCGGCCTGAACCAGGCATCGAGGTTGCGGCGGTGCTGCTCGGCGAGGAGCTCCGTCGGCGCCATCAGCGCGGCCTGCCGGCCGCTGCCGACCGCCCGCGCCGCCGCCGCGGCCGCGACCACGGTCTTGCCGCAGCCGACATCGCCCTGCACCAGCCGCACCATCGGCCGCGCGCGCGCGAGGTCGGCGTCGATGTCGGCGAGCGCGCGGCGCTGCGCGCCGGTGAGGGCGTAGGGCAGGCTGGCGAGGAAGCGCGCCTCGAGGCCTGCGGCGTCGGCGAGCGGCCAGGCGGGATCGACGGTCGCCGCGGCCCGCAAGCGGCGCATCACCACCTGGTGCGTCAGCAATTCCTCGAAGGCGAGCCGGCGCTGCGCCGGGTGGCGGCCGTCATCGAGCAGCTCGAGCGGCGCGTCCGGCGGAGGGCGGTGCACGAAGCCCAGCGCTTCGCGCAGCGGCGGCAGGCCGAGCGGCGCCAGCAGCTCGGGCGGCAGCCAGTCGCGCACGCCCGCGGTCTCGAGCTCGCGC
>RFTM01000270.1 GCA_009923475.1 Gammaproteobacteria bacterium
GCGCAGGCCCCGCGCCTCGAGCCGCGCCACGGCGCGCGCCAGCGCATGCCGCGGATCGGCGGGCGCGGGCTCACCGGCCAGGGTGTACATGGACATCATCAGCTGCGCGGTCGGGCGCGCGAGCCAAGGCGCGGGCTGCAGCGTCCCCGGCACGGGGCGGCACAGCAGGTCCGCGTCGCCCGTCTCCCACACGAGACCGGTCGCCTCGACATCGCGCCCCGTCACGTCGAGCCCGAGGATGGACCCCGCGACCGGCCGGCCCGCGCCGTAGAGACGCTCGAGCTCGTGCAGCGCAGCGACCTTGCCGCGCGGCACCCCGGACGGATCGGTGATGAAGAGCTGCACCGCCTCGATGTCGGGGTGCGCCCTGCGGAACGCGTCGAATTCTCCGGTGGTCATGCGGACACCTCGTCGAGGAACTCCGCCACCGACGCGCAGAGCGCGTCCGCGGCGGACGGCGCCAGCGTCGGCGCGGCGAGCAGCATCTGGTGGAAGGGCGTCATGAGCAGGCCGCGGTTGAGCAGCCACAGCCGCAGCGCCTGCCCGAGCAGGGGCCGGTCCTGCGCCTCGGCCTCGCTGCCGTTGCGCGGCGCGGGCCCGAAACCGAACTCGAGGCGCGCGCCGACCCGCGACACATGCCAGTCGAGGCCGCGCGCGGCGAAGGCCGCGCGAAGGGCCTGCTCGATGCGCGTCGCGCCAGCCCGCATCGCCGCATGCGTGGCGTCGGTGTGCAGGTGGGCGAGCGCGGCCTCGAGCGCGGCGATGGCCAGCGCGTTGCCGGCGAGGGTGGTGCCCATGCCGGAGTGTCCATGCGCCTGCGCGGCGTCCGGCATCGCCGTGGCAGCCGCGGCATCACGCCGCGCCAGCCAGGCGGCACGGCGCGCCTCGACCTCGGCGCTCATGCCCCACACCGCGCAGGGCAGCCCGCCGGCGATCGCCTTGCCGCACACCCAGAGGTCGGGCTCGAGCGCGTGCTCGCCCGCGTAGCCGCCCGGGCCCGAGGAGAGCGTATGCGTCTCGTCGACCACCAGCAGCGCGCCGTAGCGGCGCGTGAGCGCGCGCAACGCGGCATCGAATCCGGGCTCGGGCAGCACCATGCCGCAGTTGGTCATCACGGGTTCCGCGATCACGGCCGCGACCTCGCCGCCCGCGAGCGCCCGCTCAAGCGCGTCGACATCATTGAACTCGACGGCGAGCGCCGCCGAGGCATGGTCGAAGGCCGACCCCACCGCGCCCTCGCGCGGCACCGTGCGCCCGCCGCGCAGCCGCACCATCGTCTCCTCGACGAGGCCGTGGTAGCAGCCGTGGAACACCAGCACCTTGGGGCGGCCGGTCAGCGCGCGCGCCCAGCGCAGCGCAGCGCGGTTGGCGTCGCTCGCCGTCTGCGCCGCCTGCCAGTACGGCAGCCCGAAGCGCCCGGCGAGCGCCGCGCCCACCGCCGCGACGCGCGCGTCGGGCAGCATGCAGGTGAGGCCGCGCGCGGCCTGGGCGGCGATGGCCGCCGCGACCGCCGGCGGCGAATGGCCGAACATCGCGCCGGTGTCGCCGAGGCAGAAGTCGGTGATCACGTGGCCGTCGACGTCGACGAGCGTCGCGCCCGAGGCCTCCGCCACCGACAACGGGAAGGGCGTGCCCCAATCGGCCATCCAGTGCAGCGGCACGCCGCCCGGCCAGTGGCGGCCCGCATCGGCGGCGAGCGCGGCCGAGCGCGGATGGCGCGCGATGAAGTCCCGCTGCTCGCGCGCGAGTAGCGCGTCGACGGCAGCGGGCCGGATCATCTGCGCTTGGCGGGGGTCTTGCGCGCGGGCTTGGCCGCAGGCCTGCGCTTCGCCTTGGCGGCGGGCTTTTCCTTGGCCTTGGCGGCGGGCTTGTCCGCGGGCTTCTCGGCAGGCTTGGCGGCGGATTTCTCCGCCGGCTTGTCGTCCTTCGCGGGCGGCGGCTCGTCGCCGGCGAGGTTGCGCTTGCGGTCCTGCTCGCCCTTGAAGTCGGTCTCGTACCAACCGCCGCCCTTGAGGCGGAAGATCGGCGCCGAGATGAGCTTGGTCAGCCCGTTGCGGCCGCAAGCGGGGCACTTGCGCAGGGGCGCGTCCGAGACCTTCTGCAGGACCTCGGTCTGTCGGCCGCAATGGCGGCACTGGTATTCGTAGAACGGCATGCGACGGCGCCTCCTTCGCCGGCGATTATAACGGTGCGGACGTCAGGCCACCTGTTTCGCGAACGACAGGCGGCCAGCCTCGTCGACGCCGACGCGGATGCGGTCGCCCGGCCCGTACAGGCCCTGCAGCAGCTGCTGCGCGAGCGGGTTCTCGATCTGCTGCTGGATGGCGCGCTTGAGCGGCCGCGCGCCGTACACCGGATCGAAGCCCGCCTCGCCGAGCAGGTCGCGCGCCGCGTCATCGAGCGCGAGGTCCATGCCCCGCTCGACGAGCCGCTTGCGCAGCTGCCCGAGCTGGATGTCGACGATGGCGCGGATCTGGGCCGTGCCGAGCGGGTGGAACACCACGATGTCGTCGATGCGGTTGATGAACTCCGGACGGAAGTTCTGCGTGACGATCTCCATCACCGCGGACTTCATGCGCGCGTAGTTCTTCTCGCCGGCGTGCTCCTGGATGACCTGCGAGCCGAGGTTCGAGGTCATGATGACCACCGCGTTGCGGAAGTCGACCGTGCGGCCCTGGCCGTCCGTGAGGCGTCCGTCGTCGAGCACCTGCAGCAGCACGTTGAAGACGTCGGGGTGGGCCTTCTCGACCTCGTCGAGCAGGATCACGGCGTAGGGACGGCGGCGCACGGCCTCGGTGAGGTAGCCGCCCTCCTCGTAGCCGACATAGCCCGGGGGCGCGCCGATGAGCCGGGCCACCGAGTGCTTCTCCATGAACTCCGACATGTCGATGCGCACCATCGACTCCTCGGTGTCGAACAGGAACTCGGCGAGCGCCTTGCAGAGCTCGGTCTTGCCGACGCCCGTCGGCCCGAGGAACAGGAACGAACCGTTGGGGCGGCGCGGATCGGCGAGCCCCGCGCGCGAGCGGCGGATGGCGTTCGAGACGATGCGCACCGCCTCCTCCTGCCCGACCACGCGGCGCGACAGCGCCTCTTCCATGCGCAGCAGCTTCTCCTTCTCGCCCTCGAGCATCTTGGAGACCGGGATGCCGGTCCACTTGGAGACCACCTCGGCGATCTCCTCCTCGGTGACGCGGTTGCGCACGAGC
>RFTM01000028.1 GCA_009923475.1 Gammaproteobacteria bacterium
CGGCGGGGGCGGCCGCGGGCTTCGCCGCCGGCGCGGGCTGGGCGGACGCCGTCGCGGCGAAGATCAGCAGCGAGAGCAGCAGCGAGAGCGGCGAAAGCCGCGCCGCCGCGCGCGCGGCACGCGGCACGGGTGCAGGCCGCTCGCCGCCGAGGGCGCGGTCGGGGATGTCTGCGCGGTCGGTCATGGGGCGATGATAGTCGAGACGCCGCCGAGCCGCTGCAACAGGCCCGCGACGAAGTCGAAGCGGCCTGCGCCGTCGCCGGTCTCATGCGTCACCCGCAGTTTGAGCGGTCCCTCGAGCCGGTATTCGCGCGGGCTGCGCTGCAGCAGGCCGATGACCGCCTTGGGGTCGATGCGGTTGTCCTGCTCGAACAGCAGGTAGCCGCCCTGCGGGCCGAAGTCGAGGCGGCGCACGCCGAGCCGCCGCGCGGCGAGACGCAGGCGCGCGATCCGAAGGAGGTTGAGCGTGGCGGGCGGCGGCTCGCCGAAGCGGTCGGCGAGCTCGGTGAGCATGGCCTCGAGCGCGGCCTCGTCCGGCGCGGCGGCGATGCGCTTGTAGAGCGCGAGCCGCAGCGACACGTCGCCGACGTACTCGTCGGGGAGCAGGGCAGGCACGCGCAGCTCGACCTCGGACTGCGCGGCGAGCGGCGCGTCGAGGTCGGCGGTGCGGCCCTCGCGCAGCGCGCGCACCGCGCGGTCGAGCAGGTCGAGGTACATCGTCAGGCCGACCTCGGCCATCTCGCCGCTCTGCTCCTCGCCGAGCAGCTCGCCTGCGCCGCGGATCTCGAGGTCGTGGGTGGCGAGGACGAAGCCCGCGCCGAGGTCCTCGAGGGACTCGAGCGCCTCGAGGCGCTTGAGGGCGTCTCCGGCAAGCGCCTTGCGCGAGGGCACGAGCAGGTAGGCGTAGGCGCGGTGGTGCGAGCGCCCGACCCGGCCGCGCATCTGGTGCAGCTGCGCGAGGCCGAAACGGTCGGCGCGGTCGATGATGATGGTGTTGGCGGTGGGCACGTCGATGCCGCTCTCGATGATGGTGGTGCACACCAGGATGTCGAAGCGGCGATGGTAGAAGTCGACCATCAGGGCCTCGAGGTCGCGCTCGCGCATCTGGCCGTGGCCGACGCGGACCTGCGCCTCGGGGACGAGCTTGGCGAGGTCGGCCGCGACCTTCTCGATGTCGCGGACCTCGTTGTGCACGAAGTACACCTGCCCGCCGCGGCGCAGTTCGCGCAGGATCGCCTCGCGCACGGTGGCGCCGCTCCACTCGGTGACGAAGGTCTTGATGGGCAGCCGTTCGGCGGGCGGGGTCGCGATCAGCGACAGCTCGCGCAGGCCGCCGAGCGCCATGTTGAGGGTGCGCGGGATCGGCGTCGCGGTGAGCGTCAGCACGTGGACCTCGGCGCGCAGCGCCTTGAGCCGCTCCTTGTCGCGCACGCCGAAGCGGTGCTCCTCGTCGACGATGACGAGCCCGAGGTCCTTGAACCGGGCGCCGGCGTGCAACAGCCGGTGGGTCGCGACGACGATGTCGACCGTGCCGGCCTCGAGGCCGGCGAGCACGGCATCGCTCTCCTTGCCGGAGCGGAAGCGCGACAGCGATTCGATGCGCACCGGCCAGTCGGCGAAGCGGTCGGAGAAGTTGGCGTGGTGCTGCTGCGCGAGCAGGGTGGTGGGCACCAGCACGGCGACCTGCTTGCCGGCCTGCACGGCGACGAAGGCGGCGCGCATCGCGACCTCCGTCTTGCCGAAGCCGACGTCGCCGCAGACGATGCGGTCCATCGGGGTCTCGGCGGCGAGGTCGGCGACCACGCGCTCGATGGCCTCGGCCTGGTCGGCGGTCTCCTCGAAGGGGAAGCCGTTGGCGAAGGCCTGGTACTCGAGGTCCCGCCGTTCGAGCCGGGGCCCGCGCCTTGCCCGGCGGCGGGCATACAGGTCGAGCAGCTCCGCGGCGACGTCGCGCACCTTCTCGGCGGCCTTGCGCCGCGCGCGCGACCACTGGTCCGAGCCGAGCTTGTGCAGCGGCGCCGTCTCCGGCGCGCCGCCGGTGTAACGCGACACCAGGTGCAGCGAGTGCACGGGGACGTAGAGCTTGTCGCCGCCCGCGTATTCGAGCACCAGGAACTCGCCCGGTTGTCCGCCGACCTCCATCGCCTGCAGGCCGACATAGCGGCCGACGCCGTATCCCTCGTGCACCACCGGCGCGCCCGCCGCGAGGGTCTGCAGGTCGCGCAGGATCGCGCCCGGGTCGGCGTTGACCTTGCGCCGTCGCCGCTCCTGCCGCGCGCGCGTGCCGAACAGCTGGGACTCGGAGAGCACCGCGAGCGGCGGTTCGAGCAGCAGCAGCCCTTCGAGGTCGGGCGCGACGGTGAGCGCGAGGCGGGCCTCCGACCCGAGGAACCCGGGCCAACCGTCGCAGGGCGTGGCGCGCAGCTTCGCGCCGCGCAACAGCTCCGACAGCACTTCGCGCCGCCCGGGAGAGTCGGCGGCGAGCAGCACCCGCCCCTCGAAGCCGTCGAGGAAGGCCTGCAGCGGCGCCAGCGGCTGCTCGGCGCGTGCGTCGAGCTGCAGGGGGCGCGGCAGTCCGACGCGGAACTCCGACACGGCCGGATCGGGCGCCGCGTCGCTCCCGGTCCCGCGGAACGCCTCCACCTCGATGCGCGGCCGCTGCGCGAGGGCCACCTCGAGCGCCGCCGGTTCGACGAACAGCTCCTCGGGGGCGAGCAGCGGCCGCTCGATGTCCCCCGACAGCATCGCGTGGCGCTCGCGCAGCGCGGCCCAGGCGCGTTGCAGCGCGTCGGCTCGGTCGGGCGTCAGGTCGGCGATCACGGCGTCGGCGGGCAGGTAGTCGAACAGCGTGTCGGTGGCGTCGAAGAAGAGCGGCAGCCAGCTCTCGATGCCGGCGGGCGCGAGGCCCTCGCTCACGCCGCGATAGAGCGGGCTGCGCGTCGGGTCGCCCTCGAACCGGGCGCGCCAACGGCGGCGGAACGCCCGCACCGCGTCGGCGTCGAGCGGCAGCTCTCGCGCCGGCAGCAGCCGCAGTTCGGGCAGGGTGTCGAGCGAGCGCTGCGTCTGCGGGTCGAAACGGCGGATGGCCTCGATGCGGTCGTCGAACAGGTCGATGCGCAGCGGTTCGTCCACGCCCATCGGGAACACGTCGAGCAGCGAGCCGCGCACCGCGAACTCGCCGGGCGCGGTGACCTGCGACACGGCGGCATAGCCGGCCTCCGCGAGGCGCAGGCGGAACGCCTCAAGGGCCAGCGTGTCGCCGGCGGCCAGCGAGAAGCTGCGGGCCGCCACCCAGCTGCGCGGCGGCAGTCTTTGGAGCAGGGTGTCGAGCGTGACGAGCACGATGCCGCGGCGCAGCGCCGGCAGCCCGGCGAGCGTGCGCAGCCGCTCGGAGGTGATGTCGGGCAGCGGCGAGAACCGGTCCCAGGGCAGCACCTCCCAGTCGGGCAGCGACAGCACCGGCAGTCCCTGGGGCGCGAAGAAGGCGAGCTCCGCGCGCCGTCGGTCGAGGCTGCGGTTGTCCGGCTCGACGACGATCCAGGGGCGGGCGTCGTGCAGCGCCGCCTCGGCGAGGGCGAGCGCGGTCGCGCTGCCGCGCAGTCCGGTCCAGCGCACCGAAGGGCGCCCGGCGTCGGGGATGGATGGCCGGAGTAGCCGCGACATGGGCGCGCAAGCTTACAGCCCCGCCGCCATGAGGCAAGGGGCGCGATGTGGTTTAATCGGCGCAGCCATGTTCCAGCCGCTGCCGCTGTTCGTGGGGCTGCGCTACGTGCGCTCCCGGACGCGCAAGTTCTTCGTCTCCTTCATCACCTGGGTGTCGCTCGCCGGGGTCTGCGTGGGCGTGGCGGCGATGATCGTCGTGCTGTCGGTCATGAACGGTTTCGAGGGGGTCTCGCGGCAGCGCCTGCTGTCGCTGGCGGCGCACGCCCGCGTGATCGTCGCGCCCGGCGACGAGGCGGCCGCCGGGGCGCGCGACCCGGCCGTCTGGCAGCGGGCGATCGCGACGCTGCAGGGGCGGCCCGGCGTCAGCGGGGTCGCGCCCTATGCCGAGCTCCAGGTGCTCGCGCTGCTCGGTCCCGAGACCCGGCCCCTGCAGTTGCGCGGCATCGACCCCGCGCTCGAACCGCGCGTCTCGGATGCCGCGCGCTCCCTGCGCGCCGGCAGCCTCGATGAGCTGCGTCCCGGCGCGGGGGCGCTGGTGCTCGGCAGCGGCGTCGCGGCCTGGCTCGGCGCCGGCGTCGGCGACCGGGTGACGCTGCTGGTGCCGGGCGTCGACGCGGGCGGCACGCCCGTGCCGCGCATGCGCGAGTTCCAGGTCGCCGGAATCTTCGAGGTGGGACATCCGGAGCACGACGGAGCGCTCGCGCTCGGCAACATGGAGGAGGTGTTCGCGCTCGCCGGCGACGACCCCCGCGCGTTCGGCATCAACCTGCGCTTCGCCGACGCGCTGCAGGCGCCTGCCGGCGCGCGCGCCGCCGCTGCGGCCTTGCCTGCCACGCTGACGGTGCGCGACTGGACGCAGGACCACGCGAGCTACTTCCGCGCGGTCCGCATCGAGAAGACCATGATGACCCTGATCCTGCTGCTGATCGTCGCCGTGGCCGCGTTCAACATCGTCGCGATGCTGGTGATGGTGGTGACCGACAAGCGCACCGACATCGCCATCCTGCGCACGCTCGGCGCCTCGCCCCGCGGGGTCATGGGCGTGTTCCTGGTGCAGGGCCTCGCCATCGGCTGGGGAGGCGTGCTGCTCGGCGTGCTGCTCGGCGTGCTGCTCGCGGCCAACGCCACCGAGGCGGTGTCCTTCCTCGAGCGCCTGTTCGGCTTCCGCGTCATGGACCCCTCGGTGTTCGCGATCTCGCGCATCCCCTCGGAGCTGCGTTGGGGCAACGTCGGCATGGTGGCCGCCGCCGCGCTGCTCGTCACAGCCCTCGCCACCGTCTATCCCGCCTGGCGGGCCTCGCGGGTCGCCCCCGCCGAGGCGCTGCGCTACGAGTAGCCGCCCTTGGTCACCCGTTGGGAATGGCTGGTCGGCACGCGACACCTGCGCTCGGCGCACCGGCGCGGCTTCGTGTCGTTCGTGGCCGCGATCTCGGTGGTCGGGCTCGCGCTCGGCGTCGCGGTGCTGGTGGTGGTGCTGTCGGTGATGAACGGCTTCGAGCGCGAACTGCGCTCGCGCATGCTGTCGGTGACCTCGCATGCCACGCTCACCGGCCTCGAGGGATCGATCGCCGATTGGCGCGCGGCGCGCACGCTCGCGCTGCGGCAGCCGGGCGTCCTGCAGGCGGTGCCCTTCATCGAGTCGCAGGCGATGCTGGCGCGCGGCCAGCGCGTGCTCGGCACGGCGGTGCGCGGCATCGACCCCGCGCTGGAGGCGAAGGCCACCGGCCTCGGCCAGCGCCTCTCCGGGGCGCGGCTCGAGGACCTGCAGCCCGGCAGCTGGCGCATCATCCTCGGCGCGGCGCTCGCGGCCGAACTCGGCGCGAGCCGCGGCGACACGCTGGTGCTCATCGCCCCGGAAGGCAGCGCCACGCCGGAGGGCGTGGTGCCGCGCATGCGGCGCGTCACGGTCGCCGGCACCTTCTCGTCCGGCATGTACGAGTTCGACCGCGGTCTCGCGCTGCTCAACGTGGCCGATGCGGCGCGCCTCTACCACGCGGTTCCTCGACCCCAGCGTCTACTTCATGGCGGACCTGCCGGCGGCCGTGGAGTGGGGCGACGTGGCGCGCGTCTGCGGCGCCGCCTTCCTGATGTGCGCGCTGGCGACGCTCTATCCCGCGTGGCGCGCCGCGCGTACGCTGCCGGCGGAGGCCCTGCGACATGACTGACCCGACCCGCACCGATCCATCGCCCGCGACCGCGCCGGTCCTCGAGGCCGAGGGCGTGGTGCGCGATTTCCGCGAGGGCGCATCGACGCTGCGCGTGCTCGACGGCCTCGCGCTGCGCGTCGCGCGCGGCGAGCGCATCGCCATCGTGGGCGCATCCGGTTCCGGCAAGACCACGCTGCTGCAGATCCTCGGCGGCCTCGACCGGCCGACCGCGGGCACGGTACGCATCGAGGGGCGCGACATCCATGCGCTCGGCGAGCGCGAGCGCGGCGCGCTGCGCAACCGGACGATGGGCTTCATCTACCAGTTCCATCACCTGCTGCCGGAGTTCAGCGCGCTCGAGAACGTCGCGATGCCGTTGCTGGTGCGGCGGCTGCCCGCGGCCGAGGCGGAGGCTCGCGCGTCGGAGCTGCTCGGGCGCGTGGGTCTCGGCGCGCGCCTCGGCCACCGGCCGCACGAGCTGTCGGGCGGCGAGCGTCAGCGTGCGGCGGTCGCGCGCGCTCTCGTGACGGAACCGCTGCTGGTGTTCGCCGACGAACCGACGGGCAACCTCGACGGCCGCAACGCGGCCCAGGTCTTCGACCTCATGCTGGAGCTCAACCGCGAGCGCGGCACCAGTCTCGTCATCGTCACCCACGACGAGCGGCTCGCCGCGCGGCTCGACCGCAGGCTGGTGTTGCGAGACGGGCGGCTGCACGGCACGGATCTCGACGAACAGCGCTGATTCGCGCGTTGCCGCCCGGCCGCGCAGCCGGTAGACCTGCCGCCTGCGTTGCAGCGAGGGCGGGCAGTTGCGGCCGATGTATCAAGACCGGGCAGCGGGCTTCAGGCGCCTGCCGCGAGCGGCCGGGTACGCGGCCCTGGGCGGCGTCTGTACGGCGCTCGCCTGGCCGGCAGGCGCCGAGGCGCGCAGCTACGGCCTGCTCGCCCTCGGCTGCGCGCTGGCGGCTCTGCCGTCGGTCGCCGTCGCGCTGTTCGGGTCCTCGGCCCGGGTCCGGGGGTTGGCGGCGCTGCTCGCCTGTGCGTCGGTCGCGGCCGCCGCGGCTGCCGCGCAGCTCTGGGACCGCCAAGCGGGTCGCTGGCCCGCAAGACTCGACGGCGAGCGCGTCATCGCGGTGCTGCACATCGATTCGCTGGTGGAGGCGCAGGGCGGCGCCGTCGAGTTCGATGCGCTGGCCGATATCGGTTCGCCGGCCGCGTTGAGCCGCAAGCTGCGGGTGCGCGTGTCGTGGCGGTCCGCCCCGCGGCCGGCACCGCGCGTCGGCGAGGCGTGGCGCGTGCTGCTGCGCATCGATGCGCTCTCCGAGGCACGCAACCCGGGCGGCTTCGATCCCGCACCCATCGCGCTGCGCAGCGCTTGGCAGGCGCGCGCCGTGGTCTTGCCCGCCGCCTTCACGCGAAGGGTCGCGCCGGCGGGTCCGTCGCTCGATGCGCTGCGCGAGCGCATCGCCGCCGCCATCCGCGACACCGTCGAGGACCGCGATGCCGCGGCCCTGTTCGCGGGTCTCGCGGTCGGCGCGACGGGCGCGATGACGCGCGAGCAGTGGCGGGTGTTCTCGGCCACGGGCACGACCCACCTGGTCGCGATCTCGGGGATGCACGTCACGCTGTTCGCCTGGCTCGCCGCGGGCCTCGCACGGCGCCTGTGGGGCGTCGTCGCGGCGCGTCGCGCGTTGCCGGTCGCGCGCGAACGCTGCGCCGCCGCGGTGGGCGTGCTGGCCGCGCTCGGTTACGCGCTGCTCGCCGGTTTCGGCATCCCGACCCGGCGCACGGTGGTGATGCTCGCGGTCTGGTGGGCGTTGCGGCTCGGTGGCCGCGAGCTGTCCGGGCCGGAGGTCCTCGGGACCGCGTTGCTCGCGGTGCTCGCGCTCGATCCGCTCGCGCCCTTGTCGTCGGGGTTCTGGCTGTCGTTCACCGCGATGGGGGTGCTGCTGCTCGACGACCTCGAGCGCGGTGCGCCGCGACGCGGCGCGGTGGTCGGGCTCGCGTGGACGCAGGCCCGCGTCGGGGTCGCGCTCGCGCCGCTGACGCTGGCGTGGTTCTCGTCGGTGTCGCTCGCCGGCTTCGTCGTGAACTTCGTCGCGATCCCGGTCATCTCGTTCGTGCTGGTGCCGCTCGTGCTGCTCGGGATGCTCTGGCCGGGGGCCTGGCGGCTCGCCGAGCAGGTGCACGACATCGGTTGGCCGCCGTTGCAGGCGGCAGCCGGGTGGCCGGGCGCGGTGCTGTCGCTGCATGCCGACCCGTGGTGGATCGCGCTCGCGACGCTCACGCTGCCGCTGTGGCTGCTGCCCGTGCCGACATCGTGGCGCGCCGCGGGTGTCGGCGCGCTGCTGCCCTGGGTGCTGGTGGCGAGCGGCGTGGTCGCGCGGGCCGACGCGCCCGCGGCCGGCGAGGCGCAGGTGGTGGTGCTCGATGTCGGCGACGGAGCCTCGGTGCTGGTGCGCACGCGCCGTCACGCGCTGCTCGTCGACACCGCCACGTCGTACCTGGGCGGCGCCGCGGCGACGCGCGCGAGCGTGCTGCCGCTGCTGCGCGACGCCGGCATCGGTCGCCTCGACCTGCTCGTGCTCAGCCGCGCCGACGGCGTGCGTGCGGCGGGTGCGGCGCAGTTGCTGCACGATGTGCCGGTGCATGCGGGCCGGCATGGCGGCGGCTGGCCGGATGCGCCCCAGCCGTTGATGCCTTGCGACCGCGAGGAGACCTGGCGATGGGACGGCGTGCTCATCGAGCTCCGGCCCGCGAGCCGGCCCGAGGGTTCCTGCGTGGTGCGCGTGGGACCGCAAGGCGGCCCGACGATGATCATCGCCGAGCGGCTCGACGCCGAGGAGGGCGCGTCGATGCTGGCCACCGGCGCGCCGCTGCGCGCCGACGTCGCCTTGGCGCCGCGTCGCGGGTCCCTTGCGGCGCTTGCGCCGGGGTTCACGGCGGCGGTGGGCGCGCGTTGGCTGCTGGTCTCCGCGCGCGAGTTCCCGGCGCGGCGTCGCGCCGCCGTGGCCGCGGCCTGGCGGCTGCCCATCGCACAGGTGCACGCCACGGCCCGTCAGGGGGCGCTCTCGGTGCAGCTGCGCAGCGGTCTGCCGCCCCGCGTGCTGCGTTACCGGGGCGCCTGGCAAGCGCCCGGGAGCGTGACCGCGCCGGCCACCGACGGCTCACCGTGAGGCAGGCCGCTCGGTTATGATTCAAAGGCTTGGTGACAGGCGGTTGCGGCGAGGTCCGAGCGGCGATGTGGGAGATAATGCGGGCCGGTGGCCCGGTGATGTGGCCGATCCTGCTGTGCTCGGTCATCGCGGTGGCGATCACGGTCGAGCGCATCTGGTCGCTGCAGACCCATCGCGTGCTGCCCGAGGGCTTGCTCGACAAGGTCTGGCAGATGGTCCAGGCCAACCAGGTCACGGGCGAGGTCCTCGAGACCCTCCAGCGCAACTCGCCGCTCGGCCGCGTGCTCGCGGCGGGCCTCAAGAGCCGCCACCAGTCGCGCGACCAGATGATGGAGCGTCTCGAGGACACCGGGCGCCATGTCGTCCACGAGCTCGAGCGCTTCCTCAACACCCTCGGCACCATCGCCAGCATCGCGCCGCTGCTCGGGCTGCTCGGCACCGTCACCGGCATCATCCGCGCCTTCAACGTCATCAACGAAGGCGCGATCGGGGACCCGCGCATGCTCTCCGGCGGCATCAGCGAGGCGCTGATCACCACCGCGGCAGGGCTGCTGGTCGCGATCCCGGCGCTGGTCGCCTACCGCTATCTGCGCGGTCGGGTCGACGGCCTCGTGGTCGAGATGGAGAAGCAGGCGATCGCCCTGGCTGACGCGGTCGAGACCGCGGCGCCGCGTCCCCCGGTGCGCGGCCGCGCGAAGGCGAGCTCATGAACCTGCGCCCGCGACGCCTCGAAGAGCCCGAGATCAACCTGGTCTCGCTGATCGACGTCGTGCTGATGATCGTCATCTTCTTCATGCTGTCCTCCACGTTCTCGCAGGAGGGGCGCCTCAAGATCCGCCTGCCCGAGGCCGGCGCGGTGGCGGCGGCGCGCGAGGCCGCGCCGCCCATCGTCGTCGCGGTGGGCGCGGACGGGGCCTATCTCGTCGACGGCCGCGAGGTCGTCGACCCTTCGGCCGACGCGTTGCGCGCTGCGTTGCTCGCCGTCGCGGGCGAGGCCCGCGATGCGCGCATCACCGTGCGCGCCGATGCGCGCGCCACCCACCAGTCGGTGGTGACGGCGATGGACGTGCTGGCGCGGCTCGGTTTCCGCGAGATCGACATCGCCACCGTCAAGGAAGAGGCCAAGCCTTGAGCGTGCAGCCGGTCGACGTGACCGACGCCGGCAAGGTCTACCGCCGACTGCTCGGCTACGCGCGCCCGCACCTCGGCATGTTCATGGTGGGCGTGGCCGGCATGCTGCTGTTCGCGGCCACCGACTCGGCGCTCGCCTTCCTGGTCCAGAAGTTCCTCGCCGGAGCGTTCGTGGAGCCGGACCCGCGCATCATCTGGGCGATACCGCTCGGCGCGGTGCTGCTGTTCCTGCTGCGCGGCATCGGCGACTACGTGTCCAACTACTTCCCGGGCTGGGTGGGCCGCCAGGTCATCAAGTCGATGCGCGGCGAGCTGTTCGCGCACTACCTGCGGCTGCCGGTGCGCTACTACGAGCAGGCGGCGACCGGCGACCTGCTGTCGCGGCTGACGCTCAACATCGAGCGCGTGGCCGAGGCCACCACCAACTCGGTGACCGTGCTCATCCGCGACACGCTCACGATCGCCGGCCTCATCGGCATGCTGTTCTGGTACAACTGGCAGCTCGCGAGCTTCGTGCTCGCGCTCGCGCCGCCGATCTCGTGGCTCATCCAGTTCATCAACCGCGCGTTCCGCCGCTACAGCGCGCGCATCCAGGCCTCGATGGGCGACGTCACGCGGGTCGCGAAGGAGGCGCTCGACGGCCAACGCGCCATCAAGGCCTTCAACGCCGAGCGCCATGAAGAGGCGGTGTTCGAGGCCGCCAACGAGCGCAACCGCCACAGCAACATGCGCCTCATCGCGGCGCGCGCGCTCGCCAACCCGGTGGTGCAGCTGATCGCCGCGCTCGGACTCGCCGGCGTGCTGTTCTTCTCCATACGCCAGGTCTTCACGCGCGAGATGCGGGTCGACGAGTTCATGGCCTTCCTCACGGCGCTGCTGCTCATCACCGCGCCGCTGCGGCGCCTGGTGCAGGTGTTCGGGCCGCTGCAGGAGGGGATCGCCGCGGGCGCCAGCGTCTTCCAGGTGCTGGACACGCCGGTCGAGGATGCGGGCGGGCCGTTGACGCTCACGCGGGCGAAGGGCGCGGTCGAGTTCCGCGGCGTCGGCTTCGCCTACCAGGCGGTGCAGGGCGCGGTGCTGACGGACGTCAGCTTCCGGGCCGACCCGGGGCGCACCGTGGCCCTCGTCGGGCGTTCCGGCAGCGGCAAGAGCACGCT
>RFTM01000271.1 GCA_009923475.1 Gammaproteobacteria bacterium
GGTCCGTCCAGTAATATGGGCGGCCTGACCGACCTGCCCGGATCCCGCCGGAGTGTAGAGAGGAACATGCTGCATCGCCACATCAGGACCGCCTTCGCCGCCATGACCCTGACCACCCTGACCGCCTGTGCCACCTCGCCCGGTCCCGCCGCGTCCGCCGCGGGCGCTGCGTCGCCCGCTTATCCGTCTGTGGAGCGCGGCCCGGTGGTCGACGACTACCACGGCACCCGGGTCGCCGACCCGTACCGCTGGATGGAGGATCCGGCCGCGCCCGCGACGCGCGAGTTCGTGCGCGCGCAGAACGCGCTCGCCCAGCCCTGGCTCGAGTCCCTGCCGCAGCGCGAGCGCATCAAGCAGCGCCTGACGCAGCTCTGGAACTACGAGCGTGTGGGGCTGCCGCGCGTCAAGGGCGGCAAGTACTTCTTCACCCGCAACGACGGCACGCAGAACCAGAGCGTGCTCTACGTGGCCGATTCGTTGCAGGCCTCACCGCGCGTCCTCTTCGATCCTAACTCGGCGAGTCGCGATGCTACGGTGGCGCTCGCGCGCTACGAACCGTCACCCGATGGCAGCATCGTCGCCTATTCCTTGTCTGACGGCGGCACGGATTGGGAGATCTGGAAGTTCCGCCGCGTGGCCGACGGCGTCGACCTGCCGGACGAGCTGCGCTTCGTGAAGTTCCAGGGGCTCTCCTGGGCGACCGACGCCTCAGGCGTGTACTACAGCCGTTACCCGGCCCGCCCCGGCGATGCCGCGCGCGGCGACGACCAGGGCCAGCCGGTGGTGCATTTCCACAAGCTCGGCGAGCCGCAGTCGGCCGATCGCACGGTCTACAAGGTCACCGACCATCCGCGGCGCACGCCCTCGGCGACCGTGTCCGACGACGGGCATTGGCTCTTCGTGTCGCTGTTCGACGGCTATCGCGCCAACGGCATCGATGTCATCGACCTGCGCGATCCTGCCGCCCGACCGCGCCGCCTGTTCGGCGACTGGGACGCGCGCTACGACATCATCGGCAGCGAGGGCGACACCGCCTTCGTGCAGACCACGAACGCCGCGCCGCGCAGCCGCATCATCGCCGTCGACCTCAAGGACCCGGCGCCCGCGCGCTGGCGCGAAGTGGTGCCGCAGCAGGACATCGCGCTCGACGGCGCGAACTTCGTCGGCGGCAAGATCATCGCCACTTACGTGAAGGACGCGCGCGGCATCGCGCGGGTGTTCGACCGCAATGGTGCGCCGCTCGGCGAAGTGGCCTCGCCCGGCCTCGGCACCGTCGCGGGCTTCGGCGGCAGCGCCAAGGACACCGAGACCTTCTTCGCCTACACCGATTACCTGACCCCGGGCCGCGTGATGCGCCTCGATCTCGCCACGCAGGCGGTCAGCACCTGGCGCGAGCCGAAGATCGCGGGCGACACCTCGCCCTATGTCACCGAGCAGGTGTTCTACACCAGCAAGGACGGCACCCGCGTGCCGATGTTCATCACCCGCCGCAAGGACCTGGTGAAGACGGGCGACACCCCGACGATGCTCTACGGCTACGGCGGCTTCAACGTCTCGCTGACGCCGTCGTTCTCGCCCACCGTGTTCGCCTGGCTCGAGATGGGCGGCATCTACGCGGTCGCCAACCTGCGCGGCGGCGGCGAGTACGGCGATGCTTGGCATGAGGCCGGCACCAAGCTCAAGAAGCAGAACGTGTTCGACGACTTCATCGCCGCGGCCGAGTTCCTGGTGCGCGACGGTTGGACGAAGCCCGCGCGGCTCGCCATGTCCGGGCGCAGCAACGGCGGACTGCTGGTCGGTGCGACCCTGCTGCAGCGGCCGGACCTCTTCGCCGCGGCGCTGCCCGGCGTCGGCGTGCTCGACATGCTGCGCTACCACACCGCAAGCGCCAACGCGCGCCAGTGGTCCTCGGACTACGGCCTCTCCGAGGATCCCGCGGAGTTCCGCGCGTTGTACGCCTATTCGCCGGTGCACAACGTGAAGCCCGGCACCTGCTATCCCGCGACCCTCGTCACCACGGCCGACCGTGACGACCGCGTCGTGCCCTGGAACAGCTACAAGTTCGCCGCCGAGCTGCAGCGCTCCCAGGGCTGCGCCAAGCCCGTGCTGCTGCGCGTCGAGACCCGAGCCGGCCACGGCGCCGGCAAGCCGACCTGGATGCAGATCGAGGACTTCGCCGACCAGTGGGCGTTCGCGGCGAAGTTCATCGGTTTGGGGGCGGACTAGCCGATCACCCGCAGCAGATCATCTCGAAGGGGATGTCCTGCTGCGCCTGGCGGGGGCGCTCTTCGGGGCCCTGCCACGTCACGAACCGCACGCTGGAGCGGTAGTGGCTGCCGCTGATCTCGGGGTAGATGCCGAGCTCGGCGGGGACGAGCACGCGCAGCAGCTGCACGGGGTTCTCGCGCTCGAAGGTGATGTGGAACACGCCCTGCACGGCGAGCTCGCGGCGCGGCTTGCCGCCCTGGCGCGTCAGCCACAGCAGCTCCGCGATGGCGTCGCAGAGCGGACGCAGCATGGCGAGCCACTTGTTGAGCGAGCCCTCGCGCAGTTCGGGCGGCTGGCTGAGCCAAAAATAGAAGTCGGGCAGGTCGAACTCGCAGCTGCCGCCGGGGATGGTGCTGCGGTGGCGCACGGCCGACAGGAACGCGGAATCACGCAGCGGCGCGAGGTAGGCGGAGCCGGCGCCGAGCAGGTCGTTGCGCAGCCGTTGCAGGTTCGCGACCAGGCCCTGCACGCGGTCGACGTCGACGCCGGGGCGGCGCAGCCAGTCGTTCATCACGATGGCCTGGCGCTCCAATTCCTTGAGCACGTCGGCGCGCGCGTCGGTGCGGGTGATGATGGCGAGGATGTCGAGCAGGCTGGTCACCGCCGCCCGGCTGCCCCACTGGCTGCGCGAGTTGGCGTGGAACACGGCCTGGTTGTAGAGGAAGTCGATGCGCAGGAACGCGCGCATCCGCTCGTTGAGCGGCTGCTCGAACACGAGCGGCTCTCCTCCTGCCGCGGGCACCGCGATGCTCGCGGGCGCGGGGAGGTCCGCCTGTGGTCCTGCGGTGTCCCCGTTCATCGGACTATTCTGCGGCAGTCTTGGCGGCGCCCGCCAGTGCCGCTCCCCCCGGCCCCGACGGTCCCGCCAGCCCGAGATACCGCGCGTGCAGGGCGCGGACCGCCGCGGCGAG
>RFTM01000272.1 GCA_009923475.1 Gammaproteobacteria bacterium
CGCTCGCCTACCGGCTCTTGGCGGACGGCCTCGGCGGCGTCACGCCCGCCTGGTCGCAGATGCTGGTGGTGGTGGCGGTGCTCTCGGCGCTGGTCGGCAACCTGGTCGCCATCGCCCAGACCAACCTCAAGCGCATGCTGGCGTATTCCGCCATCGGCAACGTGGGCTTCATCCTGTTCGGGTTCGTCGCCGGCACCGAGCGCGGCTACGAGGCGGCGCTCTACTACACCGTGGTGTACGTGCTGATGGCGCTCGGGTCCTTCGGCGTGCTGGTGCTCGCCAGCCGCCGCGGCTTCGAGGCCGATGAGCTCGAGCACTACAAGGGCCTGCACGCGCGCGATCCGCTGCTCGCGGCGCTCATGATGGTGATGATGTTCTCGACCGCCGGCATCCCGCCCTTCGTCGGGTTCTGGGCCAAGCTGCAGGTCTTCGAGGCCTTGTGGGGCAGCGGCCACTTGCCGCTCGTGGTGTTCGGTGCCGCCGTGTCGGTGATCGGCGTCTTCTACTACCTGCGCGTCGTCAAGCTCATGTACTTCGATGCGCCGGGCGACCTGCCGGTCCCCGAGCGCCACACCGGCGTCCGCCTCACGCTTGCGCTCAACGCGGCGGCGGTGGTGGCCTTGGGGCTCTTCCCGCAGGCGCTGCTCGAGCTCTGCCAGCGGGTCATCGGCTAGGAGATCCGCCGGTGCGCGCCGTCATCGCCGCACTGACCACCTGCCTCGCGCTGTCCGCCGCGCCCGCTTCACCCGCTGCGGGCGCTCCTGCCGCCGCGGACATCGTCTTCACCGGAGGCGCGGTGTACACGCTCGATGCCGCGCGGCGCTGGGCCGGCGCGGTCGCGGTGCGCGACGGCAAGATCGTGTTCGTCGGTGACGACGACGGCGCGAAGCCCTTCGTCGGTCCGCGCACGCGGCTCATCCCGCTCGGCGGCCGGATGCTGCTGCCTTCCTTCCAGGACTCGCATTCGCACCCCTCGCAGGTGCCGGACCCCGCGAACGAGCTCGACCTCGACGGCCTGCAGGACCGCGAACAGGTCTTCGCGCGCATCCGCGGGTTCGCGGCCGCGCATCCGCGCAAGGCCTGGATCGTGGGCGGCGGTTGGGACGAGGCCGCGTTCCTGCCGAGCGGGCGCCCCACGCGGCAGATGCTCGACGCCCTGGTGCCGGACCGGCCGGTGTTCCTCATCAACAACTCCCGCCACCAGGCTTGGGTCAACTCTGCGGCGCTGGCCGCGGCCGGCGTCACGCGCGACACGCCAGACCCCGCGAACGGCGAGATCGTGCGCGACGCCGCCGGCGATCCGACCGGCAACCTGCAGGAGACGGCGATGTCCCTGGTGCGCGACAAGCTGCCGCCGCGCAGCCTTGAAGAGCGCGCCGAGGACCTGCTCGCCGCCCTGCGGCAGATGAACGCGCAGGGCATCACCGCCATGGTCGAGGCGGCCGCGGATCCCGCGACCGTCGCCGCCTACGAGGCCCTGCAGCGCAGCGGCCGGTTGACCACGCGCGCGCGGCTCTGCCAGCGCTTCGATCCGGACGACCCGGATGACGAGGCGCAGATCCGGCGTTTCGTGGCGACGCGGGAGCGTGTGGCGGCCGCGGGGCGGGGCGGGGACCTCGACGCGGGCTGCGTGAAGGTCATCCTCGATGGCGGCTACGGCTCGCGCTCGGTCGCCTTGCTCAAGCCGTACGCGATACCCGGGCTCGGCACGGGCAGGCTGTTCGTCGGACCGCAGCGCTTGGACCGCTTGGTGACGCGGCTCGATGCGCTCGGCTTCCAGGTGCATGTGCACGCGATCGGCGATCGCACCGTGCGCGCCGCGCTCGATGCCATCGAGGTCGCGCGCAAGACCAACCCGAGCCGCGGCCCGCCGCACACGCTCGCACACCTGTCCCTCGTCGACCTCGCCGATGCGCCGCGTTTCCGGCAGCTCGGGGTGATGCCGAACATGACGCCGCTGTGGAGCCGCCCCGACCCGTGGCAGACCGTGTTCGCGGTGCAGATGTTCGGCCGCGAGCGCGCCGACACGTCCTACCGTACGCGCAGCCTCGCCGAGGACGGCGCCGAGCTCGTGTGGGGGTCGGACTGGCCGGTCACCGGTGTCGCGACGCTGGTCGGCATCGAGACCGCGGTCACGCACCGCTACCCCGGCGGCCGCGATCCGAGCGGCGCCGAGGACCAGCCCTGGAACCCCGACCAGCGGCTCTCGCTCGACCGCGCGCTCGCGGCCTACACCGCGACCGCTGCGGCGCTGTTCGGCGAGAGCGCGCGCCGCGGCTCCATCGAAGTGGGCAAGGACGCGGATCTCGTGGTGCTCGGGCGTGACCTGTTCGAGACCCCGCAGGGGGCGATCCACGAGGTGCCCGTGCAGCTGACGCTGCGGCAGGGCCGGGTGCTGTGGTCCGACCCGAAGTCAGGCCTCGCTTCCGGGTTGTAGTCCGCGTTCCATCACCGTATACTTCGCGGCTCTCCTGGTGCGGGGTGGAGCAGTCTGGCAGCTCGTCGGGCTCATAACCCGAAGGTCGCAGGTTCAAATCCTGCCCCCGCTACCAACCTCTCCCCGTGACAGACACCCCAGACACCTCCTTCGCCGACCTCGGCCTGTCCGCCGAACTGGTCGCAGCGCTCGCCGCTGTCGGCTACGAATCGCCGTCGCCCATCCAGCGCGAGACCATCCCCGTGCTGCTCGAGGGCCGCGACCTCATCGGGCAGGCCCAGACCGGCACCGGCAAGACCGCGGCCTTCGCGCTGCCGATCCTCTCGCGCATCGAAGTGGCGCGGCGTGAACCGCAGGCGCTGGTGCTGGTGCCGACCCGCGAGCTCGCGATCCAGGTCGCCGAGGCCTTCCAGAAGTACGCGGGCCACATGCCGGGCCTGCATGTGCTGCCGATCTACGGCGGACAGAGCTACACCCCGCAGTTGAACGCGCTGCGCCGCGGCGTGCACGTGATCGTGGCGACGCCGGGGCGCGTCATGGACCACCTGCAGCGCGAGACCCTCAGCCTCTCGACCATCCGCTTCGTGGTGCTCGACGAGGCCGACGAGATGCTGCAGATGGGCTTCGTCGATGCCATCGACGAGATCCTCGGGCTCGTGCCGCCCGAGCGGCAGGTCGCGCTCTTCTCGGCGACGCTGCCCGCGCAGATCCGGCGCATCGCGCAGAAGCACCTGCGCGA
>RFTM01000273.1 GCA_009923475.1 Gammaproteobacteria bacterium
TCGTGAACTCGTCGGCCGATGCGCGCGGGTCCCCGACGGGACCCCGCGCCGCATCCGCAAGGTCGAGCGCGCGGACCACGACCTTGCGGTCCGCGCGCGGCGCCGCGGCGACCATCGTGCCGAGCGGCAGCGCGCATGGCAGCACGAGTCCGTCGTTGTAGTCCGTATGCTCGCCGATGAGGTTGACGCGCCCCGGCGCGAACGCCATCACCAGCGGCGCGCGGCCGAAGGCGGCCCGGAAGCCCGCGACGACGCGCGCCTCGAGCGCGCCGGACGCAGCGCTCACGCCGCCGCCACCGCCCGCAGCCGGGCGGCAGCGGCCTCGGGCGTGAGGTCGCGCTGCGGTTCGGCGAGCATCTCGTAGCCCACCATGAACTTGCGCACCGTGGCCGATCGCAGCAGCGGCGGATAGAAGTGCGCGTGCAGCTGCCAGTGCGCCGCATCGCCGGGAAGGTAGGGCGCGCCGTGCCAGCCCATCGAGTACGGGAAGCTGCAGCCGAAGAGCGAGTCGTAGCTGCGCGCCAGCCGGCCGAGCATGGTCGCGAGTTCATCGCGCAGCGGACCATCGAGGTCATCGAAGCGCTGCACCGGCACGCGCGGCAACAGCAGGGTCTCGAACGGCCAGGCCGCCCACCAGGGCACGATGGCGAGCCACCGTCCGCTTGCGAGCACCTCGCGCGGGCCGCCGGCCTCGCGCGCGGCGAGTTCGAGCAACAGCGGACGGCCATGGCGCGCGAGATGGTCGCGTTGGTGGCGGTCCTCGAGGGCCGCCTCTTCCGGCAGGTGCCCGCTCGCCCATATCTGCCCGTGCGGGTGCGGGTTGGAGCAGCCCATCATCGCGCCCTTGTTCTCGAACACCTGCACCCACGGATGGCGGGCGCCGAGCTCCGCGCTCTGCGCGGCCCAGCAGTCGACCACCGCGCACAGCCCGTCCTGCGTCAGCCCGGCGAGCGTCAGCGAATGGTCGTGCGACCAGCAGATGACGCGGCACTCGCCGCGCACCGGCTCGGCGGTGAACAAGGGGTCGGCGTCCGCAAGGACGGCATCCGCCGCGATGCCGGGCTCGGGCGGCAGGTCCTGCAGCGCGGGGAAATCGTTCGGGAAGACGAACGGCCCGCGGTAATCCGGGTTCCGCTGGCCGCCGGCGCGCATGCCCCCCGGACAGAGGTGGCACGAGGGGTCGTGCGGCAGGCGCTCGGCGGCCTGCGCATCCTCGACCTGCCCGAGCCAAGGCCGCTGCGCCCGGTGCGGCGACACCAGGACCCAGCGGCCGGTGAGCGGATTGAACCGGCGGTGCTGGACCGCAGGCGGCGGCGCGATCACGCCGCAGGTCCCCGGATGTCGGCGAACCCGATCCAGCGCGCGCGGTTGCCGAGCAGCCGGTTGCACACGAGCGCCGCGACCACCGACGAGGCCAGCACCACCACCATGAAGTGGATGTAGTGGAGCGTGATGAGCCCTTGCGGCTGCCAGACGAAGGTGTAGGCCGCGTAGATCCCGAACCCCCACGACACGCCGCAGATGGCGGCGGGCGCCGCCACATGACGGAACAGCAACCCGACGATGAAGGCCGACAGGATCGGCATCGAGAACAGGCCGTTCAACTGCTGCAGCAGGTTGATGATGCTGTCGGCATCCTGGAACACCGGCACCAGCGCGACGGCCACCACCGTGACGACGACGGACACCAGCGCGCCGAGCCGCCAGTGGTCGGCGACCTTGCCGGACAGCCGTTCGTGGAAATCGACCGAGTAAAGCGCGACCGTGCTGTTGAGCACGGCGCTGAAGGTGGTGATCACCGCCGCAGCGACCATCGCCGCAAATGCGCCGGCGAGCCAGCCTGGCAGCACCTCCGCGACGAGCCGGCCGTAGGCGGCATCGCCGACGTCGCCGAACAGCTTGTACGCGACCACGCCCGGGATCACGACGATCGGCGGGATGATGAGGATGCGGATCGCCGCGGCCGCGAGCACGCCCTTCTGCGCCTCGCGCACCGTCGGCGCCGCCATCGCCTTCTGCGTGATGTTCTGGTTGGTGGACCAGTAGAAGACCTGGATGAAGAGCATGCCGGTCAGCAGCGTGTGCCACGGGATCGGCGAGTCGTCCCCGCCGATCATGGTCAGCCGCTCCGGCGGCACGCCGGTGACGATGTCGAAGCCCACCGCGGCGAGCGCGAGGAACACGATGACGAGCGCAAGACCCAGCACACCGATGCCCGAGAAGGTGTCCATCACGGCGACCGCGCGCAACCCGCCGAAGATGGTGTAGGCGGCGCTCACGGCGGCGAGCAGCGCCGCGAAGAAGAGCAGCGGCAGGTCCATGCCGAACAGCGAGCGCATGAAGAGGCTGCCGCTGTAGAGCGCGGCCGGCAGGTAGATGACCACGTTGCCGAACAGGAACAGCCCTGAGATCAGCGTCCGGATGCTGCGTCCGCCATAGCGCCGCTCGAGCAGCTCCGTCACCGTGGTGCAGTTGTTGCGGTAATAGACGGGCACGAACACGAAAGCGAGGATCATGAGCCCGAAGAATCCTGCGATCTCCCACCACGCGAGCAGCAGCATCTGGTTGCCGTTCATGCCGACCAGCTGGTCGGTGGAGAGGTTGGTGAGGGTGATGGACCCGGCGACGAACGGCCAGGTGAGCCCGCCGCCGGCCAGGAACACCTCCTTGTCGGAGCCGCCGCGACGCGTCCCCGCCCCGCGCACCTTCAGCCAGGTGAGCACGCCCACCAGCACGGTGAGCGCGATGCACACCAGCACCTGCGCGGTGCTGACGCTCGGCAGATCGATCGGCATGGCGACCCTCCCCCTCCGCCGCGGTCGCGGCGCGCCCCTATAATACGGGGCATCCGAACCCCCGCGCCAAAACTCCCGACCGTGCTCGCGCTGCAGGGCGAGCGCTGCACGCTCGTCCTCGACCTGCGTCGCGGCGAGCCCGAACTCGCGTACGCAGGTCCACGGCTGCCGGACGGCGAGGACCTCGCGGCGGTCTGCGATGCCGCGCGCCGCGGACCGCACGAGTCGCAACCCGACATCCCGCCGCCCCCGACGCTGTTGCCGCAGTCGGGCACCGGTTCCGCGGGCCAGCCGGCCGTGCTGCTGCAAAGAGATGGCCGCCCGCTGCACACCGGATTCGCGCTCAGCGCCGCGGAGGGCGGCGCC
>RFTM01000274.1 GCA_009923475.1 Gammaproteobacteria bacterium
TCTCGTCGCGGTTCGAGCCCACCAGGACGGTCGGCGGCATCCCGGTCGGCCTTCGCGACGCAGACGGCTACGAGCGTGAGGCCCGTTACCGCGCCCTGCTCTGGAAAGCCGACGGCGTCGACGATCTCGCCAGCCTGCTCGCACGTCACGGCGCGCCCGTCTACGCGTACCGCTGGGATTGGGATGAACAGGGCAAGGCCTACGGGATGGTCGACCTGTCGCGCATCATCGGCGCTGCCCACGGCCTCGAGATCCCGTTCGTCTTCGGCCACTTCGACCTCGGACCGCGCTCGCAGATGCTCTATCACGAGGGCAACGAGGCGCCGCGCCTCGAGCTCAGCCGTCACATGATGGGCTATTGGGCGGAGTTCGCCCGCAGCGGCCGACCGGGGACGGGAGGCGCGCCGGACAGTCCGGAGTGGCGCCCGTGGACGGACGATGCGGGCGCAGCGCGGCTCATGGTGCTCGACACCCCTGCGGGCGGCGGCGTGCGCATGGTCGATGAGCGCGTCTCGCGGGAGGACATCGTCGCGCGCATGGACGCCGAGCCGATCGCAGCTCAAGCACGCTGCGATCTCTTCAAGGCCACCTTCAGGATGCGCCGCGACGCATGGGCGGACCAGGCGTGGCGGCGTCTCGCCGGCGGCCAGTGCGCCGGCGAACGGATCAGGTCGGCGGCGTCACCGGCGGCGATGGCGGCGGAGTGACGCGGTAGACGACCCCCGCGTAGTCGTCCGAGACATAGACCGCGCCATCCGGTCCCTCGAGGACGTCGACCGGACGGCCGATGAGCCCCGCGGCGCCCCGGAAGCCCGTGAGGAACGGCCGCTCGGTGACCTTGCCCGCCGCATCCCAGTGCAGCGACACCACGGCGTAGCCGTCCGGCACGCTGCGGTTCCATGAGCCATGCAGCGCCACCAGCGCCGCCCTATCGTAGGCCGCGTCCCGGGCGGGCTGGCGGAGGAAACGCATGCCGAGCGGCGCGTTGTGCGCCCGGAAGGCGTGTGCGGGCCGACGCGAGGCGGCGATGCGCGCCTCCTGTCCCTTGCCGTACTCGGGATCGACGATGCCGTCGCCGTGCACCAAGGGCCAACCATAGAAGCCGCCGTCCTCGATGCGGTTGAGCTCGTCGGGCGGGATGTCGTCTCCCAGGAGGTCCCGGCCGTTCTCGGTGGCGTAGAGCGCCGAGTCCCAGGGCGCCCAGTCGAAGCCCGTCGGGTTGCGCAGGCCGGTCGCGAACTCACGACCGCCGCTGCCGTCGGCCGCATAGACCCGCATCGTCGCCCGCTGCGGGTCCTGCTCGATGCACACGTTGCAGGTCGAGCCGAGCCCGACGTACAAGCGCCCGTCCGGGCCGATGCGGGCGGTCTTGCGCCAATGATTACCCTCGCCGCCGAGGCCGGTGACCAGGGGCTGCAGCGGTCCTTGGACGGCACGCGCCACCGCGTCGAACCGCACCCGCGACACACGCGTCGCCTCGGCCACGTAAAGCCAACCGTCGTGCAGGTCCACCCCGTTCGGACGGTCGAGTCCCGAGAAGAGCGTGCGCCGGCCATCGGCGCGCCCGTCGCCGTCCGCATCGCGCTCGAGCAGCACCACCATTCCGCCGCGGGGTTGCGCGAGGATCACGTCGCCCGTGGCCGTGGCCGTCATCATCCGCACGCTCGGCAGGCCGGTGGCGAACATCGACACCGACCACCCGGCCGGTGCCTGCAACTGCCGCAGCGCGACCTCGGGCGCCGGGGCCTCGATGCCTTTGTCACGGACCATCCGCCACAACATCGTACGGTCTGACAGCGCGACGCCGCCGCCCCAGACCAGATAGACGAAGTAGCCGACGGCGAGCGCCGCGAGCGCCAATGCCGCCGTGATGATGACCCGCGTGGTACGGGAGAGCGCTTGGGTTGCCATGAGGGCGATTATCGCCCGGTTTTGCCTTAAACTTCGCCCATGCTCCCGATCACCCCGCGCATGAAGGGCCTGCGCGACAGGCGCCCTTCGCAATCCTCCTTTGTCCGCCGCCTCGCGGCCACGCTCACGCTGCTGCTCTGCGTCCCGCCGCTGACGGCCGCCGGCAAGGGCGTTCCGGGCGATGCCGACAAGCAGTTCGCCCAGCTCGAGACCCTGCTGCCGACGCCCGGCACCACCCGCAGCGCCTCCGGCGCGCCGGGCCCGGCGTACTGGCAGCAGCGCGCCGACTACCGCATCAAGGCGACGCTGGACGAGAAGCGCCATCGCATCACGGCCTCGCAGGTCATCACCTACATCAACCGCTCGCCCGATACGCTGACCTACCTCTGGCTGCAGCTCGACCAGAACATCTTCAAGGACGGCTCGATCGCGCGCCGCTCCGAGCTCGCCGCCAACTCCGGGTCGCGCCGCGACCGGGCCGGCCCGGGAGACAGCCTGACCTTCGCCGCGATCCGCCGCCACCAGGCCTTCGAGGACCGCGAATACGGCTACGAGATCGGGCCGGTGCGCGACGGCGCCGGCCGGACGCTGCGCAGCACGGTCAACGACACCATGATGCGCATCGACCTCGCGCAGCCGCTGAACCCCGGCCAGGCCGTGCAGCTCTCGATGGACTTCGCGTTCAACATCGTCGACGAGGCCGCGATCGGCGCGCGCAGCGGCTACGAGCACTTCCCGAAGAGCGACACCTACCAGCACTTCCTCGCCCAGTGGTTCCCGCGCCTCGTCGCCTACACCGACTACACGGGCTGGCAGCACAAGCAGTTCCTCGACCGAGGCGAGTTCACGCTCGAGTTCGGCGACTACGACGTCGAGCTCACCGTGCCCGCCGACCACGTGGTCGCCTCGACGGGCGTGCTGCAGAACCCGGCCGAGGTGCTCACCGCCGAGCAGCGCGCGCGCCTGAAGCGGGCCGAGACCGCCGACAAGCCGGTGTTCGTCGTCACCCCCGCCGAGGCACTCGACAACGAGAAGCAGGGCACGACGGCGATGCGCACCTGGCGTTTCAAGGCGCAGAACGTCCGCGACTTCGCCTGGGCGAGCTCGCGCAAGTACATCTGGGACGCGATGGGCTACCGCCAGAAGGACGCCGCCCGACCCTTCGTGATGGCGATGTCCTTCTATCCCAACGAAGGCGAGCCCATCTGGTCGAAGTACTCGACCGAGGCCGTGGTGCACA
>RFTM01000275.1 GCA_009923475.1 Gammaproteobacteria bacterium
GGGCATCCGGGTCCAGCGCCTGGACCGGAAACGCGGTCGCCAACTCCGCCAAGGACCGCACCGGTCCACCATCGAGCCGCGCTACCGTGCCCCCACCCTCCGCACCTTCGCGGCGGATCTCGAGGCCCAACGTATGCGCCGGACCGGTGTGGCCCGCATCCGCCGGCACCGGATAGGTCTTGCCGACCACCCGCGCGAACGGCTGGCCGTGGCGGATCAGGCGTTCATTGAGCCTCGTGCGGAACGAACGGCCGCGTCCCAGCAGGAACGCGGCCTCGAGCAGCGAGGTCTTGCCGGCGCCGTTGGCGCCGTAGATGAGATTGATGCCCGGCCCGAACTCAAGCTCGGCCGTCTCGATGCAGCGGAGATCTTGGAGGCTGAGCTCCGCCAGCGCCATCCGTGATACTGCCCGCGGCCCGCGCCGCGGCTCAGAGCCGCATCGGCATCACGACGTACTTGGCGCCGTCATCCTCGGCGGCCGTCACCAGGCAGCTGCTGTTGGCGTCGGTCAGCGCGATGTTGACGTGAGCCGTGCCGATGGCCGACAGCGCATCCAGCAGATAGGTCACGTTGAAGCCGATCTCGATCTCTTCGCCTTCGTAGGCGACCTCGATCTGGTCCTCGGCTTCTTCCTGCTCGGGGTTATGCGCCTGCAGG
This sequence comes from Gammaproteobacteria bacterium, assembly GCA_009923475.1. Lineage (GTDB taxonomy): Bacteria > Pseudomonadota > Gammaproteobacteria > Steroidobacterales > Steroidobacteraceae > UBA964. The sequence continues at coordinate 658 of RFTM01000275.1, forward strand.
GTCAGCAGGTTCGGCTTTATGTTAAGCCGGATGCCACGGTACTTTTCGTTCGACAAAATCGCCGTACGGTGCAGACTTTGGCGCAAAGTTTCGCGATCTGCGTCGATTATGCGGGTAGCGTTCGCCGGGATGACCCGCGAGTACTCCGGGAACTTGCCGTCAATGAGCTTCGAAGTGAAGCGAATGTCGCCGATCTCGCAGCGAACGTGGTTCATCCCCAGGCTGAACTCCACATCCCCTTCCGTGCCCAGCATCCGCTGCAACTCGAGCACGCCCTTGCGCGGCAGGATCACCTGCTGCTTGCCCGTCACGCGCTCGTTGAGCTTGGTCTCGCACAGCGCCAGGCGGTGGCCGTCGGTGGCAACCGCGCGCAGCCGCCCGCCCTCGGACTCGAGCAGCATGCCGTTGAGGTAATAGCGGACATCCTGCTGCGCCATCGAGAAATGCGTCTTGTCGATGAGCTTGCGGAACTCCGCCTGCGACAGCTTGAGCACCTGCAGCGGCTGGATGTCCTCGACCAGCGGGAACTCCGCGGCCGGCAGCGTCGACAGCGTGAACCGGCTGCGCCCCGCCCTCACCACCAAGCGGTCCGACTCGGCGCTCAGCGTGACGTTCGTGCCCTCGGGCGTCGCGCGCAGGATGTCGAGCAGCTTGCGGCCCGGCACCGTCACCTCGCCTGGCGCCGACACCGTCAGCGTGGCCGCGCTCACCAGCTCCACCTCGAGGTCCGTGCCCGTCACGCTCAGGCGGTTGTTCTTGGCGCTGAGGAGCACGTTGGAGAGCACCGGCATGGTCTGGCGCCGCTCGACGACGCCGATCACGTTCTGCACGGGACCGAGGAGTTCTTCACGGGTGGCGGTGATTTTCATGTTTTAAAAGGGTGTATGAATGAAAAGATTGTAGAGGTAGCAGAGCCTGTGGATATGGGGAAAACCCGGTAAAAACCGTTATTTTCAACCTCTTGCCCGACGCGCGGGGCGTGCAGAACACGCGCACAACCCCTGCGCTCCCTGTGGACCGATTGTGAATGATTTTGCCCCGCAAAAACATCCACAAGATGTCCCCATCATCCTGTCAGGGTTCTCAACAGGTTCGAGTAGTCCTCGCCCACCCGCTGCTCCTCGACGCGCAGCGCCTTGATGCGCCGGCAGGCGTGCAACACGGTCGTATGGTCGCGCCCGCCGAAGGCCTCGCCGATCTCGGGCAGGCTGTGGCTGGTCAGCTCCTTGGCGAGCGCCATCGCCACCTGCCGCGGCCGCGCCACCGACCGGCTGCGCCGCTCGGACAGCAGCTCCGACACCCGCACCTTGTAATACTCCGCGACCGTCTTCTGGATGTTCTCGATGGTGATCAGGCGCGCCTGCAGCGACAGCAGGTCCTTCAGCGCCTCCTTGGTGAACTCCAGCGTGATCGGCTCGCCCGTGAAGCGCGAGTTCGCGATCACCCGGCGCAGCGCGCCCTCGAGCTCGCGCACGTTCGAGCGGATCCGCTTGGCGATGAACAGCGCCACCTCGTCGCTCAGCGCCACGCCCGTCGCCTCCGCCTTGGTCTTGAGGATGGCCGCGCAGGTCTCGAGCTCCGGCGGCTCGATCGCGACCGTGAGCCCCCAGCCGAAGCGCGACTTGAGCCGCTCCTCCAGGCCCGTGACCTCCTTCGGATAGCGGTCGCAGGTGAGGATCACCTGCTGCTGCCCCTCGAGCAGCGCGTTGAAGGTGTGGAAGAACTCCTCTTGCGAGCGGTCCTTGTTGGCAAAGAATTGGATGTCGTCGATCAGCAGCGCATCGAGCGAACGGTACGCCGCCTTGAACTCGTTCATCTGGTTGTGCTGCAGCGCCTTCACCATGTCGCTGACGAAGCGCTCCGAGTGCACATAGGCCACGCGCGCGTCCGGCTTGCGCGCGATGATCGCGTGCCCCACCGCATGCATCAGGTGCGTCTTGCCGAGGCCCACACCGCCATAGATGAAGAGCGGGTTGTAGCCGCGCCCGGGGTTTTCCCCGACCTGCTGCGCCGCGGCCTTGGCGAGCTGGTTGCTCTTGCCCACCACGAAACTGTCGAAGGTGAAATCCTCGTTGAGCCGCCCGCCGACCACGAGCCCGGTGGTGCGCCGCGCGCCGCCGCGGGGCAGGGTGGCGAGCACCGACGCCGCGTCACGGCCCGCGCCGTCCGACGCCGGCTCCGGCTCCTGCCGCGCGCCCACCTGCACCGTGACGATGGGCGCATCGCCCGCCACTTCCGCCTGCAGCCACTCGCCGATGCGCGGCAGCAGGTTGGCGGTGACCCAATCGACGACGAAGCGGTTCGGCGCGAGCAGCTGCAGCGTGCCGTCGCCTTCCAGCGCCTGCAGCGGACGCACCCAGGTGTTGTACTGGGCGTCCGGCATCTCCGCGGCGAGCGCGGCCGCGCAACGGGTCCAAAGCGGCGAGTCCACGGGATGCTTGCAGCCTGTGATCGAGGGGGGAGGGCAGGGCGGCCGGCAAGGATATACCGCCA
>RFTM01000276.1 GCA_009923475.1 Gammaproteobacteria bacterium
CGCCATCGACGCGGCGGCAGATGCGCCGACGCGCGTGATGCGGCAGGCCCTGGAGGCGATCCGCGCGGCGCTGCCCGTGGACGCGGTCGTGTTCTCCGACATGACGCAGATCGCCTACCTCGGCAACTACGCGTTCCCGATGGATGCGCCCGGTGCCTGGCATCACCCTTCGGGCTACGGCACGCTCGGTTTCGCCATGCCCGCGGCGCTCGGCGCCAAGATCGCGCTGCCGCAGCGCGCGGTGATCGCGCTGCACGGCGATTTCGGGCTGCAGTTCACGCTGCAGGAACTCGGCACCGCGGTGGAGGCAGGGGTCAGCCTGCCGATCATCGTCTGGAACAACCTCGCGCTCGGCCAGATCCGCGACGACATGATCGCCTCAGGCATCGCGCCGATCGGCGTGGTGGCGCGCAACCCGGATTTCGTGGCTTTGGCGCGCGCCTATGGCGCAGGCGGCGTGCGGGTGGCGGATGGCGCTTCCTTGACGGCCGCCATCGGGGCGGCGCTGCGCCAAGGCGGCCCGACGATCATCGAGATCGAGGCCGCGGCCTTCGCGGCCTCGGTCAGCGTTTCCAGCCCGGATTGACCCGCTTCAGTAGGCGCAGCAGCGCCTCCCAGGCGAGGTCGTTCGGTTCGTTGACGAGGTGCGCCTCGGGCGGCGGCGGCGGGGCGTTGAACTGCCGCTCCGCCTTGCGGCAGATCTCTTCGGATGGCAGCGACAGCGGCTGCCCGGTGCCCTGCGCCGCGAGCTGGATCTCGCAGGCTTTCTCCAGATAGAACATCCGCAGGAAAGCCTGCGCCACGGTCGCGCCCACCGTGAGCAAGCCGTGGTTGCGCATGATCATCACCGGCCGATCGCCGAGGTCGCGCACCAGCCGCTGCCGCTCGTCGAGGTCGTAGGAGATGCCCTCGTAGTCGTGGTAGGCGACACGGCCATGGAACTCGAGCGAGATCTGGTTGACGGGCAGCAGGCCGTCGCGCTGCGCGGCGATCGCGCAGCCGGCGAGCGTATGCGTATGGATGATGCAGTGGGCGTCGTCGCGCGACTCGTGGATGGCGCCGTGGATCACGAAGCCCGCGAGGTTGATGGGCGGCGTGCGCGAGCCGACCGGCGTCCCGTCGGCTTCCAGCAGCACGAGGTCGGAGGCCGAGATCTCGTCCCACATCAGTCCGTAGGGATTGATGAGATAGCGCCGCTCCGGACCCGGCACGCGCAGCGTGCAGTGGGTGTAGATGAGGTCCGTCATGCGGAAATGCGCGAGCAGGCGGTAACAGGCCGCCAGGTCCTCGCGCAGCTTGCGGTGCGCGCGGGTCAGGTCGCCGCGCTTGCGGGCCGTTTTTGCCATGCGATCGGTTCTATCTTGGGGACCAGCCAGAGCCAGCCGACGATGCCGAGCAGGTTGATGGCGGCGGCCAGCACGAAGGCGCGCTCGAAGTGTCCCGTGGCGCCGACGATGAGGCCGGTGATGACCGGCGCGGCGAGGCCGGCGACATTGCCGCAGGTGTTCTGCACCCCGACCCAACGCGCCGAGGCCTCGGGCCCGGCCAGCGTCTGGGAGATGGAGAAGGTGCCCGGCGATCCGACGCCGACGATGAACTGGTAGAGGTAGAGGCAGGCGATGGCGGCCGTCAGCGGCAGCTCGACGATGCCGATCATGCACACCACGCCGAGCAGGTGATAGGTCAGCATGATCGTCTTGTGCGTCCTGTCGGCCGAATGGCCCTTGGCGATCCAGCGGTCGATGGCCCAACCGGCGCCCAGCGCCGCGCCCGCGTTGATGACATAGGCCCCGGCCGCGACGGTCGCCATGGTGGACATGGAGAAGCCGCGTTCGGAGACGAGGTAGGCGGGCAGCCACGACAGCACGAGGTAGTACGAGTAGTTCATCGAGAAGAGACCGAGCGCCGTGCCCCAAAGGCCCCGTTGGCGCAGGATCTCGCCGAAGGCGGGCCCGTCGCCTTTCCCGGCGTCATCGCGCCCCGGCTCGCGCGTGACGGTGCCGCGCCACACGGCCAGCCACAGCAGGGACAGAAGGCCGAAGAGCACGAAGGTGGCGCGCCAGCCGTAGTGCGCCATCAAGAGGCCCCCGACCAGCGTGCCGACCGCGGGGCCGATGAGATAGCCGAAGGCGACGATGCCGTTCGCCTCGGCAAGGCGCGAGGTGGGGACGTTGGCGGCCAGCAGCCGCGACATGCAGGGGAAGGTGACGCTCTCGCCGAGGCCCAGCATCAGCCGCAGCAGGAAGAGCGCGATGAACGAGGCGACGAAGCCGCTGGCGAGCGTCGCGACCGACCAGATGCAAAGGCCCACCGACAGCACGAGCCGGGCGCCGTAGCGTTCGGCGAGCCATCCCGCCGGCACCATCGCCGCGACATAGGTGAAGTAGAAGGCCGACAGCAGCAACCCGAGGCGCTCGGGGGAGAGCGAAAGCTCTTGCTGGATCAGCGGTGCGGCGGTGGCGAGGTTGCCGCGGTCGACGTAGCTGATGAAGAGGGCCAACGCCGCCACGAGGGTGATCCTCGTGGCGGCGCGGTCCGTCGTCATGGAGCCGGAGCGGCCTTAGAACTTCTGGCTGAACTTCAGGCCGATGGTGCGCGGCTGCGGCCGGACGCCGTATGCCTGGCGACCGCAGACCGAGTCCGCGCACTGCGCGGTCTTATAGAGCACCGAGTCCTCGTTGCCCGCGTTCTGGACGAACAGCTCGAGGCTGTAGTTGTCCTTCGAGATCCCGGCGCTCAGGTCGACCATGGTGTTCGCCTCCGAATCGCCGATGACCTGGTAGTCGGCGATCCGGAGGCGCGCGCGGGACTTGCCCGCGTGCGTCAGCGATCCCTGGACATGGGCGTCGAAGTCGCCGAGGTTGAAGCCGTAGCGTGCGACGACATTGCCCTTGAACTTGGGCGTGATCGGCAACGTGGTGCCCTTCGGCGCGTTGATGGAACCGTCCTTGTTCTTGTAGTCGTCCTTCAGTTCAGAGTCGTAGAAGGCGGCCGAGGCCGAGATCAGCAGGTCGTCGGTGGGCAGCCACTGCAGCTGGGTCTCGAGGCCGTTGACCTTCGCCGACGGGCCGTTGTCGACCTGCGTGATGCCGTTCGCGCCCTGGAAAGAGATCTGGAAGTCATCCCAGCTCTGCATGAACAAGGCGCCGT
>RFTM01000277.1 GCA_009923475.1 Gammaproteobacteria bacterium
TGGCCTACCAGGTCGGTGACGCGGTGTTCGCGGGCGACACCATCTTCATGCCCGATGTCGGCACGGCGCGCACCGATTTCCCCGGCGGCGACGCCGCGACGCTGTTCCGCTCCATCCGCCGCCTGCTCGACCTGCCGCCCGAGACGCGGCTCTTCGTCTGCCACGACTACCCGCCCCCAGGACGCGAGGCGGCCTTCCAGACCACAGTGGCCGCCGAGCGCGCCGGCAACATCCATGTGCGCGACGGCGCGACCGAGGCCGGGTTCGTCGCGATGCGCACGAAGCGCGACGCGGCTCTCGCGATGCCCGTGCTGCTGCTGCCCGCGGTGCAGGTCAACATGCGCGCGGGGGCGCTGCCCCCGGCCGAGCCGAACGGCGTCGCCTACCTAAAGATCCCGCTGAACGCGCTTTGAGGCGCCACGCGCCTCACTTCAGGAAATCGAAGATCGCCGCGGCGACCGCCGGCGGGTCCTGCTCGGGGGCGGAATGCCCGAGCTCGGCCAGCGTCACCGTCTTGGCATGCGGCAACCAAGCGGCCTGCTCGCGGTTGTCCTCGGCGCCGAAGAGCACGTCCTTGCCGCCGAACAGCAGCAAGGTCGGCGCCTTCACGCGATGCGCCGTGAGGCGCAGGTCGCCCGTGGACTCGCCCTGGTCGAGGATCGCCCGCCAGATGTCGGCCGGGATGCGCGCCGACTCGCGGCGCATCAGCGACTGCGTGCGCTCGTCGACCCCCGGCACGTCCCACCAGTCCTTCATGAAGGCGGAATCCGGGTCGATGGGATCCTGCAACTTGCGGATCTCGGCGTCCCAACCCTTGAGGATCGGCGGCGGGCGCGGCGAATCCGGGGTCGGCAGGCTGCGGCGACCGAGGCCCGAGGCGATGATGACCAGGTGGTCGATGCGCTCCGGCCAGAACGCCGCGAAGGTCGGCGCGACCATGCCGCCCATGGAATGGCCCGCGACATGCGCGCGCCGGATGCCCTTCAGGTCGAGGAACAGCTTGACGTCGTACGCCATGTCGAGCCGGCTGTAGCAGCACTGCGGCTTGTCGGACGCGCCATGCCCGCGCTGGTCGAGCAGGAACACGTGGTAGCGCTGCGCGAGCAGGCGCCCGAGGGGCAGGTAGCCGAGCGAGCTGTTGGTGAAGCCGTGCAGGAACACGAACGCGGGCTTGCCGGGGTCGCCGAGTTCGACGTAACCCATGCGCAGCCCGTTGGCGAGCGTGACCGTCCGGCGCTCCGCGCCCCAGACCCCGGACGCCGCCTCAGGGGCGACACCCGCCTGCGCGGCCACCGGCGCCGCGAGCGCCGGCCCCACCGTGATCAACAACCCGAGCAACCATGCCGATCTTGCCATGCCCATGCCTCCCATGGATCAACCCCCCGCCGCATCGATGCTGCGCGCCTTGGCGAGGCCGCGCAGCGTGCCGATGCAGATCAGCGTGATGACGATCATGAACGGCAGCCCCGTGACCACCGAGCCGGACTGCAGCGACTTCAATCCGCCGCCCAGCAACAACGCGACCGCGGCCGCACCCACCACCACGATCCAGAACACGGCCTGCAGGCGGTGCGTGTCCGTCTTGCCGCCCGAGGCCAGCGCGTCCAGCACCAGCGTGCCGGAGTCCCAGGAGGTGACGAAGAACACCATCACCAGGACGATGCCGACCAGGCTCGACAACTGGGCGAACGGCAGCTCGCGCAGCGTCGCGAAGAGCTTCAGCGGCAGCTCGGCGTCCGACGCGGCGCGGCTCGCGCCCGAGACCAGCTGGTCGATGGCGACGGTGCCGAAGGCCGTGAACCAGACGATGGACACCAGCGAGGGCAGCAGCACCACGAAGAAGACGGTCTGGCGCACGGTCCGGCCGCGCGAGATGCGCGCGATGAACATGCCCACGAACGGCGCCCATGCGGTCCACCACGCCCAATAGAAGACCGTCCAGTCGCGGAAGAACGGACCGTCGTCGCGGCCGAAGGGCGCCGCCAGCGCCGGGAAGCGGGTCACGAAGGCGAGCGTGTCCTGCCAGAGCCCCTGCAGCACTGCAGCCGTCGGGCCGACGACGATCACGAACAGGCAGAGCGCCGCCGCCAAGGCGATGTTGATCAGGCTCAGCCACTTGACGCCCGTCTCGAGGCCTAGCGACACCGACAGCGTCGTCACCGCGGCGATGGCGGCGATCAGCAGGACCTGGTTGAGCGTGCTCGGCTCGACGCCGAAGAGGTAACCGATACCGGCGAGCGCCTGCTGCGCCCCGAGGCCGAGCGAAGTCGCAAGCCCCGCCACCGTGGCGAGTATCGCGAGCCCGTCCACCACGTCGCCGAGCCCGCCCCAGACACGGTCGCCGAACAGCGGATAGAGGCTGGAGCGGATGGTGAGCGGCATGCCGTGGTTGAAGCTGAAGAGCGCGAGCCCCACCGCCACCACCGCGAAGATGGACCAGGGATGCACCGTCCAATGGAAGATGGTGGCCGCCATCGCGAGCCGCGCCGACGCGGCGGCATCGCCGGCCGCGCCGCCGAGCGGCGCTGCGCCGGCGGCCTCGCCCGTCGCCACCATCGAGCTCGAGAAGTGCGTGAGCGGTTCGGCGACCGAATAGAACACCATGCCGATGCCCATGCCGGCGGCGAACAGCATCGCGAACCACGACAGGTCGGAGAACTCCGGCTTCGCATCGCGACCGCCGAGCCGCACCGCGCCGTAGGGCGAGACCACGAGGAACACGCAGAACAGCACGAACAGGTCGGCGAGCGAAGCCATCAGGCCGCCGGCCTTGGAGGTGACGAAGGACAGCGCGGCGGCGAAACCGTCGGTGGCGGCCGCGGGGAAGGCGATCACCCACCCGACCATCAACAGCACCAGTGCGGCCGAGACGAAGAACACCGTGCGGTGCACGTCGAAGCCCGCGAAGCGGACGTTGTCCTCCCCGACGCGGTGCTTGACCGGATACGCGTCGGACATGCCGCTCAGCGCCCCAGGTCTTCGAGCAGCATCGCGGCGCCCTTCTCCGCGACCATCACCGTCGGGGCGTTGGTGTTGCCCGAGGTGACCGTGGGGAAGACCGACGCATCGATGATGCGCAGGTTCTCGAGACCGTGCGCGCGCAACCGCGGATCGACCACCGACCCGCGCGGGTCGG